>CAZKZR010000008.1:0-19108 GCA_964557245.1 uncultured Anaerolineaceae bacterium
GCTATCTCGTGAGCCGTCCCCAGACGCCCGACCGGTTGCCGCGCGATGAACATCTTGCGCGCTTCCAAGGGGTCCTCGAACGCGTTGATGCGTCCCTGGAGCGACGGCGTCTCCACCGTCCCCGGACAGATCGCGTTGCAGCGGATCCCCTGCCCTACGAAGTCCGCGGCCACCGACCGTGTCAGCCCGATGACCGCCGCTTTCGTCGTACCGTAGACAAACCGGTTCGGCGCGCCCTTCACGCTCGAAACCACCGAGGACATGTTGATGATGCTCCCGCCCCCGCGCTCCAGCATGCCTGGCAAGACGGCCCGGATCATCCGGTACATCGACCGCACGTTGAGGTTGAACGAGAAGTCCCAATCGTCCTCGTCGGTGTCCAGGATGCTGCCGTGGTGTACGAAGCCCGCGCAGTTGAACAGCACGTCGATCGGTCCGGCGCTCGCCACGAACGCCTGAACGGCCGCCGGGTCCGTCACGTCGAGGACGGTCGTCTGGATGCCGGGTGCTTCCTGGGCGAGCGAGCGCAGCGTCGCCGAATTGATGTCGACCGCGTGAACGGCGGCGCCTTCCCGTGCGAACGCAAGGGCGCTGGCGCGGCCGATGCCCTGACCGGCAGCGCTCACAATTGCCTGTTTTCCAGAAAGCCGGCCAGCCATAGGTCATCACTCCTTCGCGTTTCAGCGGAATCCTACCGCAGCGACGGCCGGATCCATTCCGCCGCCACACTTCCCGCGCCGCTCAGCCCCGCTTGACCCCTTCCGGCCAGGCGGAATAATCGCGAAGTTCCCTCGTATGAGAATCATCATCGCGGTCGTGGTCTTCCTGGTGTGCCTCTTCATCGGGCGAGTCATTGTCTCCAACGGCGTCCTCGCAGGCCGCTACGACACGCTCTTCCCGTATACCGAAGGCGACGTTTGCGACCGGGGCGAGGACCTGGTCCTTGAGAAGAGCACGAGTACGACCGGCGGCACCGTTCTTATCGACGGTGTCGCGCGAGACGCCGGGTTCACGGAAAAGACCTTGTCCTGCGTCGACTCATCTTCAGGCGAACGCCGCGACGTTACGGACCAGGCCTACAAAGAGGTAGAGAACCTCCAGGCAAGAATCGGCTGGTGGGTGACGTTCGGCCTCTTCGCATTGGTCATGCTGCCTGTGCTGGTGTTCTGGCGTGTGATTCTCCGGCGCCTAGACCGGGTCATCGGCTATCAACCTCCGGCACAGAAGACCTGACTTCGGGCCTGAGCAGCCTCTCAAACGCCGGCCCGCAACGCCTCGACTGGTTCCAATCCCGCGGCGCGCAGCGCAGGGTACACGCCCGCGACCAGACCGATGACGGCTCCGAGCAGCGGCATGCCAAGCGGCACCCAGGGGTCCATCACCGGTGTCCAATCCCTGACCAGGGAGATACCGACGATGAGCAATGTCCCGGCGCTCGCGCCGAGTACGCCGCCAGCCACGCCCATGCCCGTACTTTCCAGCAAGAACTGCGCGGCGATGTGCCCTCGGCTGGCGCCGAGGGCGCGGCGCAAACCGATTTCGCCAACGCGCTCAAGTACCGTCACCAGCGTGACGTTCGCTATGCCAATGGCGCCCACGACGAGCGAAACCAGCCCGAGGACCAGGAACAGGGAATCGACATCGTTCTGGACACCCTGCTTCGTGCGCCGGGGTTCCGGCGGCGCTGACGCCTTGAGTCGGTCCTGGTCATTCGGGCTGAGGGCAAGCCGTGCCTGTGAGGCGACGAGCCGCGCTGCCCCGACTTCGGTGTCGATCACAACGCGCGTCGGCGCTTCTACCGCGTAAAGCTCCTCAGCAGTCCCTCCCGGCATCAGTACCGCGTCCAACAGTTGAGGCTCTCTCGCGGTGCTCTCCAGGATGCCGATGACAGTGAAGTACGTTTCGCCGATGCGGATGGCCGGCTGGTTGTCGATACGCCGGACGCCGAGTTGCTCCGCGGCTCCTGGCCCCAGCACCACGACTCGATCGTGGCGGGCGCTCATGCCCTCGTCGAACCAGCGTCCACTGGAAAGCTCGGCACGGACCGCTTCGAATAGGCCGGGAGTGGCGGCGATGACGGGCGTGGGGAACTCCGCATTTCGCGCGTCAAGCCCAAACGGTATCGCACTCACCAGGGAGCCTTTGACATCCACCCTGGCTGCGCCGCCGGCGGCGACAACGCCGTTCAGCCGCACGAGCGGCGCTTCTGCATCCCATGTCATCGGGTTCGCCGTCTGCCCGAAGCTCGTGGCCTGCTCAACCACCACCTGTGTCGCGGCAAGCTCATCGAATCGCCCGACAATCTGGTTCCCGGCCGTTTTCGAGAGCCCGATGGTCGCGACGAGCGCAGTTATTCCAAGCACCGTGCCGAGCACCGTCAGCAACGACCTCGCCGGCCGCGCCAGCACCCCGGCCAGTGCCTCGCTGAGGAGGTCGCGGGCCGCAATACGCGGCAAGGGAATCATGAGTTCAGGTCCACGCCGTCTACGAAGCGAACGCATTCACTCGCCCCCTCTCGTCGGTCTGAACTTCACTCAGGCGGCCATCGATGATCCGGACGCTTCGCCGTGCGTGAGCGCTAACGTCGTCGTCGTGGGTGATGACGAGGACCGTGAGGCCGCTCGCATTGAGCTCGTCGAACAGCTCCATGACCGACGCCGAGTTCTTCGAATCGAGGTTTCCGGTCGGTTCGTCGCACAGCAGCAGCGAAGGCGAATGGACAATGGCCCGCGCGATGGCAACGCGCTGGCGCTCGCCGCCCGAGAGGCGCCCGGGCAAGAATTCCAGGCGGTGTCCCAGGCCAACTCGACGGAGCGCCGTTTCCGCCCGTGAGCGCCGGCCGGCGGAAGGAGCCCGGTTGTACAACTCGGCCTGCATCACGTTCTCCACAAGGTCCCGATGCGGCATGAGATGAAACGACTGGAACACGAAGCCGATCCGCTGGCCGCGAAGTCCTGCCCTCTGCCGGTCGGAGAGCTTTGAGACATCGAGGCCTTCGAACCAGTACTCGCCGGATGTGTGCCGATCCAGGCAGCCGATCACATTCAGCAGGGTGGATTTCCCAGACCCCGACGGGCCGACAATGGAAGCGTATTCCCCTCGGTTCACGCACAGGTCAACGCCGGCTAGCGCGACCACCGGGGGGCTGCCCGGAAACTCTCGCCCGAGGGCTCGGAGGTCTATGACCGCCGGAGGGGCGGCGCTCATCGCGTGCCCACCACAACCTGGTCGCCTTCGTCCAGCTCACCGGATAGGGCGGTCACTTCCACCAGGCCTCCAGCGGAAAGACCGGTGCGGACCGGGACTTCCCGCTGCACACCCTGTTCGTCGACCTCCACGCGAGCCGACCCATCAGCCCCCGATGAGACGGCCGATACCGGCACGACCAGCACCTCTCCGGCGGTGGACTTCACCGGGATGGTGATCTTGACCGCCGCATCGCGGAAGTTCGCGGGAGGGTCAATTGGCTCAATCGTGATGTGGACGTGCTGGTTGTCGACACCGTCGGTTCCCGGTTTTTCGGCAACCTCCGTGATGCGGCCCTTGATCGCTATGGAGAGGTCCGGGGCTTCTATCTGCACCTCCATGCCCTTCGATACCAGCTTCGCGTCCGCGATCGTCAGGGAAGCATCGACTTCGAGGTTGGCGCCGCTGACCGTCATTACCTCCCCGTTCGCAGCGTCGCCGCGCTTCACTTTCACCGAATCGATCCGCAGAGGGAGCCTCGGAAAAAACACAACGCTCTCGGCCGCGACCTTGATGCCGGTCGCCGATTCGGTCTCCGAGAGCGTCTTCTGCGCCCTTGCGAGAGATGCTTCCGCGTCCTTGACCGCCGCCGCAAGCGAATCGTTGGTCTTCGGCGCTTTGAGCGACTGCAGTCTGAGCGTAGCGAGGGCAGCATTCGTCTCAGCGTTCCTGATGGCTGTTTCTCCGTCCTGGCGCGTCAGAGGCAGCGCGGACCGCGCATCGCTAAGCGCTATTTCGGCAGCGGCGATGGTCTTCGTGGACTCGTCCGGCTGCCGGTCTCGTGCCGCGCGTGCGTCGGCGAGCTCCTGGTCCGCGCGCTTGACGGCCTGCTCTGCCTGCAGGACGCCCACCCGGCCCCCACCCGCTTCGGCCGGCGCCGAGCGGGCGGCCGAGAGGCTCGCCCGCGCAAGTTCAGCCGCGGCGTACTTGTCCTCCACCGTCCGTCGCGCCATATCAGCGTCGGTCACTGCCTGCTCCTTCGCCTTGTTCAGAGCGTCATACCGCGCTGTCACCTCACGCTCCGCGGCCCGGTTCTTGGTTTCGGCCCCAAGCCTGGCGGCGATGACGCCATCCGCGGCCTGGCGAGCTTCGTTCTCTGCCTGCAGCAATTCGATGGCGGTTGGCGGCTTCGTACCCTCGGCGAGCTGACGTCGCGCGGCGGCGAGCGCCGTTTGCGACTGATCGACTGCATTTGAAGAGGCACGGAGTTCGCTGCGTTCGGCGTCGGTCGGTCCTTCGGCCCTGTAGCCGGCAGCCTCGTACCAGCGGTCCACTGCGTTTGCCGTCGCTCCGTCGTAGACGCCGTCGATCGTGCCGGGGTCGAATCCCAGGCGGCTCAGCGCTGTCTCGAGTTGGCGGACATCCTCTCCGCTGTCGCCGGGTCCCAGTTCCCGGTACATCGGGCGGTCACCCTGCAGCGCGAAGACCGGCTTGCCGTTGGCTTCCATGAAGTAGTCGCCCTCGTTGAGAGTCGCCCCAGCCTCGGGCGGCCGGGTGACGAGACCGCCGCCGCCAGAGCCTGGCGCCAGGCTCACTTTCTGCGGCTCCCCGTATTGCGCCGTGCCCCGTGTGACGATTGTGGCTGACAGCCCCTGGCGTTTGACGGCGGCGGTCACGGAAGAGGCGTCCGGTGGCCCAGCCGAAGCTTCAGCCTCGTTTGAAGACTGGATGCGCGTCCCGGCCACCCAGCCGACCGCCCCCGATGCCAACACTCCGGACAGCGCCAGGCCGAGTAGCCGGTTTCGCTTCATTCCTATTTGCCCTTCAGTTCCGGGTGATCCGCCAGGAAGTCGGCCTCGTAGCCCTCCCGGACCTTCTGCTCCACTGAAACAACATGCTCTTCGCTGCACTTGAGCGAGGCGCTTGCGATGCGCTTCTCTTTCTCCTGCAGCTGCGTCAGCTTCGCCTTGTCCACGTTTGCGAGCGGATCGAAGGCTTTCCCCTCTCCGTCGCTGCCACCCTCCGCGGAAGCGGAAACGCTAACCACGAAGCCGCCGCTATCGCCGGAGATTTTCAGCCCAGTCAGTTCGCCGAACTCTTCACGCAGCTCCTTGATCGCCGCGTCCCGATCGCGGTACTGGTAGCCGGCGTCCGCCATGCAAGCGGACCACTTCTTCATGGCCGCCACCATCTTGGGGTCGGCCTTGATTCGGTCCTCGAGGTCGTTGAGTTCATCAAAGAGGCCACTGTCCGGAAGGCTCGTGTCGACACCAGTGGCCTTCAGGGCCTCGCCGACGCAACCGGCCGGCGCGGCGAGCTTCGGGCCGTCTTCCCCGCCTTCCGAACCCGGTCCTCCCCCGATGGGAATCGCCACCACGGCTCCCCCGTCGGAGCTGCTGAAGGTGCCGTCACCGAAGGACTGGCCGTAGAGGGCGAGGTCGTATGCCTTCTTCTGCGAGTCGCTAAGGGAGTTCCTGTACACGCTGTTCGGGTCATCGGACGGGTCGAACCGGATCTCGCTGGAAAACAGCGTCGAGATGCCGAATCCGTATTCCTTCACGAAGTCCTCGGAGTCGGGGTCGGGCCGGGGAGGTCCACCCGCATCGCGCGTGTCTGCCGGGGTGTACTCAAAACCCTGGCCGACCATGCATTCACGGATGAGCTGCTGCTGCTTCGCGAAGTCAGCCTCGTTTCCGGAAAACAGTCGCTCCTCCAGGCTCTTCGGCTGCTGGGCCGTCAGGTCTCCATTTTCGCCGCCGCAGGCCGAGACCAGGGAGATGACGAGCACGGGCGCTGCCAGGGCGTAGCTCGTTCGTGGAAGCTTCACTTTCTGCTCCTCGGGTGTTCTCGCCACAGAGAACCACCCGTCGCCGAGGAACCGCCGAGCGAATTTCGAAAAACTTTCGATGCTTTTTCGGAGTGTGCGGGCAACATGGCCACGAATTCGCCGTGCGGCTCAAGTTCGAGGTGCCCTCAATGACTCATTCCTCAGCACTCGTCGTCGAAGACGACCCTCGCACTGCAGAGGTCATCAGGCGCTACCTCGAAAGCGACGGCTTCTCCGTCCGAACCGCAGCTGATGGACACCAGGCGCTGCTCGCAGCCCGGCAGTTCGAGCCGGACGTGGTGCTGCTGGACGTGATGGTCCCGCAAATCGACGGACTGACCGTTTGCCGCCGCCTGCGCTCCGAGAGCGATGTCGCCATCCTGATGGTCACCGCACGGACCAATGAGATGGACGTGCTGGATGCGCTGGCCAACGGGGCGGACGACTACGTGACGAAGCCGTTCCGCGGTCGCGAACTCGTCGCGCGTGTACGCGCCGTCCTCAGACGTACTCGCATCAACAGCGGCAAGGCGGAGCGCGCCCTCACCTTCGGCGCGCTCACGATCGATCCGCGCAGCCATGAAGCGAGACTCGACGGCGCCGTCCTGGACCTGACTCGGAAGGAGTTCCAGGTCCTCCACACCCTCGCCGTGAACGCGGGCAAGGCATTCACCCGCGGAGAGCTTGTGGAAGCGGCGTTCGGAATCGACTACGACGGCCTCGAACGGTCGGTGGACGTCCACGTCCGCAACATCCGGCGAAAGATTGAACGTGACCCGGATGCACCGGAGTTCCTCCACACGCTCTACGGCGTCGGTTACCGGTTCCAGGGGCGCAGCCATGTTGCATAGCCTTCGCTTCCGCCTGATCGTCGTCACGGCCGTTTTTCCGATGCTGACCATCGCCGCCGCGGGGCTGCTTATCCGGACTGCCAACGCCGACACCTTCCGCGCCGCACCGAGTTTCTCTGTCGCCGCCCTGGGGCCAGGCGAATTCGGCGGCGCCGCCGGCCAGATCACGGTAGGCGAAGGGGGAACAGGAGTGGTGACCTCCGTCGTCGGCACCTCGGAATCCGCGCCAGTGGCCGGCACCTGTCCGTCGTCGCTCGAAACGTTCGTGATGAACCTGCCCGAGGACGTGCGGTCCTTCACGGGAAGCGCCGTGCCGCTGGTGTACAGCGCCTCCGGATCCGGAGACTTCGTGGTCGCGGCGCGGCCCCAATTCGTCGAGGCCTACCGTGCCGAACATGCAAGTTCGCTTTCGGCGCTCAACCTGAAGGTCGCAGCGGTGATCGCGGCTGCGGGAATTGCCTGCGGCTCGGTCGGTTTCGTCGCTTCCCAGCGCATCCTGAAGCCTGTGCATGCGCTGACTTCCGCGGCGCGCCGCCTCGAATCCGGCGACCTGGATCAACGGGTGGGATACTCCGGCAAGGATGAGATCGGCCAGTTGAGCCACGCCTTCGATGCGATGGCCATCAGCCTGCAGCGCACCGAAGCACTCCGAAAAACGATGACGTCCGATGTTGCTCACGAGCTGCGCACACCCTTGAACAACATCTCGGGGTTCGTCGACATGCTGTCGGACGGGCTCGTGGAGCCGGATGCCCGCGTCTTCGCCACCCTCCAGGAAGAGACGCAGTTGCTGGTGCGGCTGGTGGATGACCTGGAGCAACTGTCGCTCGGGGACGCCGGCCAACTGAAGCTGGATCGGACTCAGGCTTCACTCGGCGAAATCGTAGAGCGCTCTGGCTCGGCGATGGCGGCACGGGCCGCTGAGCGCGGCGTCGCGCTCGCGGTCACAGCCGAAGCTACGCCCGAGATGGAACTGGACGTGTCCCGCATCGACCAGGTGATGCGCAACCTGCTGGAAAACGCGATTCGCCATACCCCTGAGGGTGGCATGGTCACCGTGCTTTGCGAGCAGCGAGACAACGACGCGGTGGTGACCGTCGAAGACAGCGGCCCGGGCATCGAACCCGAACACCTGCCCTTTATCTTCGAGCGTTTCTACCGCGTGGATACATCGCGGACACGGCGGACCGGCGGCTCGGGCCTCGGGCTCGCGATCGCGCGGCAAATCGTCGAAGCACACGGCGGCCGCATTTCGGCCGAAAACCGCGCGGAGGGCGGAGCTCGATTCACCTTCGAGCTACCGCTCGCGGGCGAGGAGCCCGCCTAACCACCGCCTCGTTGCTTCAGCATCCGGGCGACGATCGGGCTGGGACGCGGGGGATGCCACGTCTTGTAGGCGATCTCGAGCGGCACCGGCCACTCGGCCTCCACGTCGAGCCGGTATCCCGGCGCACCGGCCTCCTCGAGCGCCTCGCAGGCCGCCCGGGCAACGGTGAGCATCAGCTCGTCGTTGTGGGGCGTGCCAAAGCTGTGCCCGAACGGAAATTCGACTCCGACCACCCGGGAGGCGCGCATCTTCAGCGCGAGTTCCGGGATCATCGTCACCGTCACCGTGGGAATACCGAGCGATTCAATCACACGCGCCAGCACGGGCACGTTTCTGCAGCAGTCCGGTCAGGCAGGCGCAAGGAGCAGCACATCAACGGCCTGCTCCTTGAGTCTCGCGGCCAACTCCGGGCCCTGGACGTTCTTCCAGTCTTCGAGGCGTCGGTCCTGGTAACCCATGAACGAGTAGTGCTCGTTCGCCAGGCTGCCGATCACGCCCTCTGCCTCCAGTTTCTTGAAGGCCCGGATGGGCAGCACCACGTCCACGTCTTCGAGCAGGTCATCGTGGCTGATATGAAGGTGCGAGCAACCTATTTGCTCCTGGCGCACATCCGACGGGATGACCCGATACGTCGGATCGCCCCATTCGGGGTGCTCCCATTCGCGCTCCTCGTCGAAGCCCTCCTGCGAATCCTTCAGGAAAATTCCAGCCGAGGTCATCAGTGCGACGGTGCACTGGCGCAACGGCTTTGGGAGGGGCGCCCATGCCGCCGCCTCTTCCGCCGGCGGCGTCGATTCGTACATGAGCTTCATCGAGCGCGGCAGGTACTTGTAGCTGTCCACGGTCATAACAGAGTCTCCTTAAACGACCCGTATCCGCATCCCGCCGATCATGATGACACCGTCCTCGCGGAGCAAGCCATGACGTTCAGCGGCAGCCCTCGCGGCTTCAGCATCTGTCGCTGCCAGGTCAATGCCGCCGAGGCCCTCCGGCCGTCCGTCCGCCGCCTCCACAAAGCGGATGACCGCGTTGTCGACGTGGATCGCCGGCCCGGCCGGGCCCTGCACCAGCGGCTCCTCGATAATCTCGCTCCAGCGCGCGGCAACCCTCGCCGGGTCCGGCGATTGGATCTCGACGCCGGATATGCCTTTCACCCGGTCCGTGCGGATGAAATCCGGCCACGGGCCGCGGATAGCGTGGCTCCAGCCCGGGAACTCTTCGTCCGGCTTTTCGTGCCAGTCGATTTCGAGGAACGAGCCTCCGGTGTCTTGAGGGTGCAATTGCATCAGGCACGAAGTGCCGGTGTCGCGCGCAGCGACCGTGCGGATGCCGAGCTCCTGTACGCGCTTCTTGCGGGGTGCGTGGTCGTCACACTGGCAGATCACCATGTACCCACCATCGCCGCCGCGCCGCTCCAGATAGCGGCCGCCCGCGGTGTTTTCGCGCATGGGAGCGCAAACCTCGATGAACTGCGTGCCGACCGGGAGCAACCGATTCTGAAGGCCAAAGGCCGGCGGCAGGTGTTCGTCGATGTATGCCACCTCCAGCCCAAAGACATCGTGCAACTGGCCCGCTACTTTGTCGGCATCCTCCACGATGAACGCAATCTGGCGGACGCGAAGCCACATACTTACTACCTCCCCTTGAATTCCGGATCGCGCTTCTCAACGAATGCACGGAAGGCCGCCCGCGAATCCTCGCTCGCCCCCGTGCGCTGATGGCGTTCGCTTTCGATGCGGATGTACTCACGCAGGCTCAGGCTCTCGCCCGCGATGAAGTTCTGCTTCATGCCCCGCAACGCGAGCGGCGCAGACTTAGCCAGGCGCTGGACAATGGCATCCACGTCGGCGCGGAACGTCTCATCCGGGAAAACGCCATTCACAAAGCCGTACGCCTCGGCCTTCGCCGCATCGAACTTCCCGTAGAGGAACATGAGTTCGCGTGCGCGCCCCGCCCCCACAATTCGGGGCAACAACCATGGTCCGGCCATGTCGCCAGAAATGCCGACGCCGAGGAAGGCGCTGTTGAAATTCGCGCCGGCAGTCGCATACCGCAGGTCACAGGCTGCCGCCCAACCCAGTCCGGCGCCTGCGCAGGCTCCGTTGACGGCTGCGACCGTCACCTGGGGCAGTTCGTGCAACATGGCGGTGAGCTGGAAGTGTTCAGGGCTGAGCGGCGCCTCGCCCGCTCCAGACGTGTAGTGCTGGAGGTCGGCTCCGGGACAGAACCCTTTGCCCGCGCCCGTCAGGACCACCACGCGAGTCTGGTGGTCCGTCGGCAGGGCGGAGAGCACATCGTACAGGTCGTACATCATCCGGTTCGTGATGCCGTTGAGCCGCTCCGGGCGATTGAGCGTGATCGTTCCCACGCCTCCGGTGGATTCGTAGGTGATCGTTTCGTAACTGCCCATGCGACCTCCTGGTCAGCGGTTGCGCGCGATTCTACGAGTTTGCCCGGCGCAGCGGGCCCGGGGTTTGCAATGCTGCCGCTCCGGGGGGAAAGTGGGGCATACGCGGCCTGCGTCTTCGCCCCAGGACCGGCGCGTTTCAGGAGGCAACTCACGGAATCCGGACCCAACCATCCGTTCGTGGTGCTCAAGAACCGCCAGTACCTGCTGCTCTCAATCGGCACGACCCTGGCGATGCTCGCGTTTGGGATGATGCAGGTCGCCCAGGGCGTCGTCGCTTTCGATCTAACCGGAAAGAACGGTTCTGTTGGCTTCGTATTCCTCGGCCAGGGCATATCGATGCTCCTCCTAAGCCCGGTTGGCGGCACGCTCTCTGACCGCGTTTCGAAGAAGAGGCTGCTCACGTCTGCCCAATTCGTCATCGGGCTGATGTTCGGTCTCATCGCCGTGCTCATCGCCACGGACGTCATCACGATCCTCATGCTCGCTGGAGCCAGCCTCGTACTGGGCTGCATGTACTCGATGATGGGACCCACCCGGCAGGCCTGGATCGGCGACCTGCTCGAAGGCCCGGACCTGTCCAAGGGCGTGGCCCTGCAACAACTCTCGATGAACACCACCCGCATCGTCGGACCGCTTATCGCGGGGCTCCTCGTTGGCTGGTCACTCGTGGGAACGGCCGGGACTTATGCGGTGATGGCAGTGCTTTTCGGGGCCGTCGTCATCACCTTGCTGCAGATGCAGGCCTCGCCGCCGCGCGTCCGCACGAGCCACACCTCGGTCCGGACGGACCTCAGCGAGGGCTTCAGCTACATCTGGCATGACAAAGACGTTCGGCTGTTGGCCTGCGTCTTCGTCGGGGTGGTCCTCGCCGGTTTCACCTACCAGACCATCATGCCGGGGTATCTCGAGAACACCCTCGGGCGTCCGGCCAGCCAGCTCGGAGTCATCTACGGGGCGACCGCTATCGGCGGCATCATCGTGACGCTGGCGCTTGCTTCGCGGCGGATGAGCAACCCACTCGGCATGATGTTGTTCTTCGGCGCCTGCATGGCCGCATCCCTGGGCCTGCTCGCGATCGCGCCCGAATTCTGGTCCGCGCTGCTCGTTGCCGCGTTCGTGGGTGCCTCATCCAGCGGCTTCCAGATGCTCAACAACGTGAACCTGATGGAGCGCGCCGATCCTCAGTATTTTGGCCGCGTGATGTCAGTCACGATGATGGCGTTCGGGTTTAACTCGATCATCTCATTCCCTGTGGGACTGATCGCGGACCGGGTCGGCGAACGCGCCACGCTCGGCGGTCTCGGTGTCGCGACCATCTCCGTGGTGCTGGTGGGCGTGATCGCGCTGCGCTCCCGAACCCGGGAGGTCGCGCGCGAGGCGGCAGCCCTGCCGGAATCCGGGCTGGGCGCCGCGGGCCGTTAGCCTGTTCCCGGCAGGCGATCAGGGGATGTGGGCATCGAAGTCCTGCGCGATGTGACCCGCAGCAACCAGCCGCTCGAACTCAGCGTCATCCACCCCGAGGATCTCCCGGTAGACGTAGTCGTTGTGCTCACCAAGGCCAACAGGTGCCTGCCGAACCGTCACCGGGGTCTCTGAAAACCGGAAGAACGGGGTATTGAACAGGAACGGCCCCTGGCCATCGAATAGGGTCTGCGGCTGGTAGAGCCCGCGGGCCTGCGTGTGCGCATCATCGAACGCTCGCGAACTCTCGAGGACGGGTGCAGCGGCAATGCCCGCCGCCTGGAGTTTGTGAAACAAGTCGTAGTCATCGAATCCCGCCGTCCATTCCGCCAGTCGCCGGTCGATCTCGTCGTGCTGCGCGGCTCGGCCAGCGTTGGTCTCGAGTGAAGGGTCGGAGGCCCAGGCGGGGTCCCCCATGACGGCCGCCAGTCTCTTCCAGTCGTCGTCACAGGTGATTGAAAGCGCGATCCACCGGTCGCCGCATTCGGTCGCCGGGCCGACAGCCTTACAGGGATACACGCCCGTCGGCGCGAATCCGTAGATCGAACGGTTCCCGATTCGTTCCGGGACCTTTCCGGTCAGAGAATGCGTCATGAACGCTTGCGCGAGCATCGCGGAAGCGTTTTCCGCCTGCCCGATCTCGATCTTCTGGCCTTCACCAGTGAGGTCGCGGTGGCGAAGCGCCATCATCACAGCCAGCGCCGCCTGCGCGCCCGCAAGGTAGTCGCCGGAGAAAATTGCGGAGTTTTCGGACGGATCCGCGTCGGCGTAGCCGCGCAACAGGGTGTGCCCCAGCACGCTCTCGAGGTGGACGCCCAGCGCTCTCGCCTGGTTGTACGGCCCGGTGGAGCCATATGCGGGGATGCGAACCATGATTATCCGCGGGTTGTACTTCTTCAGGAACTCGTACGTGATCCCGAGCCCTTCCATCGTCTCGGTGGCGTTGTTCTCCACAACCACATCGGATTCGGCGACAACGCGCCCGAAAATCTCGCGCCCCTCCTCCGTGCGGAGGTCGACGGTGAAGCTCTTCTTGTTGCGAAAAAGCTGCACGAACGTCGGGTTGTAGTTCCACGGCCGTGGACCCGGCACGTTGTACGGGTATCCGCCCGCGGCAGGCGGCAGACGGTCGATCAGCTCCTGGGTCGGGCGCGCGAGGGTGCCGCGGGTCATCGGCTGCATCACGTGCGAGTTCTCAGCCTTCAGCACTTCGGCTCCCAGGTCGCCCATGAGCAGCGTGGAGAACGGCCCCGCCCAAACAACGCACAGGTCGATAACACGGACACCATCGAGGGGAAGCTTCGGCGCGGCCACCGGCTGCGGCCCCGGAACGGGCGCGCGTCCGCCGATGGCTTCGATTTCGGCCTTGTGCTCGTTCAGGAGAGGCGCGGGCCGCCGCAATTCCCACGGCGACCGGGGCATGATGAGCGGCCTGCCGGGAAAAGTGACCTCGCCCAGGGCTTCGTGGTTCACGGTCTGCCAGAACCCGCGGTCCCGGAAGTGCCCGTCCTCGGATATCTCCGCAACGTCGAACAGCGGCCCGCACAGCACGCGAGCTTCACGCGCCGCGGCCCAGATTTCTCTCTTGGTGTGCTCGCTCAGCCAGACGAAGAAGTGGCCCTCAAGCTCAGCGATATTGTCGGGATCGAGTAGCGAGGCGCGTTGACCCCACTTCGGGTCCTGGAGCCACTCAGGGTTGCCAAGCATCGTCGCGAACCGGTCCATGCGGTTCGAGGCGCCTGTGAATTCGACCCAGCCGTCCGCACAGGGATACACCCCGGCCAGTACCGCGCGGTTCTCCCGCGATGCGCGAACCGTTCGGCGGCCCGAGAACTGGAACGCAATCGTGCCCACATGACGGCGGTCGGCGCCGAGGAAGTGGCTATCGGCAATGGAGAAATCGACCCACTGACCAACGCCCTGGCGCTGCCCGGAGAGGATTGCCGCCATGATCGCGGCGGCGGCGGCGGAGCCCGATTCGACCAGCGAGGCCGTGCCATACATCGTGACAGGCTCACGCTCCTGCACACCCATCGTGTACATCTCGCCCGCCAGGGCGAACAGGGTGAGCTCGGTCCCTGCGTAGTCGCGGTACGGGCTCTCCTGCCCGAAGTTGGTGATGGAGATTAGCGGGACATGCGGCCGCCGCGCATGAATGGCATCCCAGCTGAACCCGAGCGAGGCTAGCCAACCCGGAGCGTGGCTTTCGACCACAGCGTCCGCCTGATCAATCAGCTTCCAGAGCAGGTCGCGACCTGCTTCGGTCTCGAGATCCAGCTCAATCGAACGCTTGTTGGTGTTGAAATAGAAGAACGTCCCGCTCTTCTCGGGATTGGGCACATTGTCCGGAAACGGCCCCAGCTTTCGGGCGGGGTCGCCTCCGGGACGTTCGATCTTGATGACCTCGGCGCCGAAGTCGGCCAGCAGCTTGGTGGCGTATGGGCCCGTGATGTACTCGGTGAGATCGACAATGGTCAGTCCTGCGAGCGGTCCGGGCATGCGCGGCTCCAGTGCGAAAGGTAGCCGCCTTCAGGGCCGTCCATGTCATCCCAGAAGCGGCGCCGAATCCTAGCACAGCCTCCGGAGCGCCGCGCACAAGAAAGGCCCGGATTGCTCCGGGCCTTTCGACAGTGACTGAACGCGACCTCAGGCGCCGGCGCCGACCGCCTCGCGCGCCGTGCCGAGCACGAAACCTTCGTATCCGTGAGCGGCCACGTCGTCGCACTTCTGCCGGTATGCGCCCACGCCGCCGATGTACGGCATGAACTGCCGGATCTTCCCGGGCACGTTCGCGCCCAGGTACCACGAGTTGCAGCTTTCGGCCACGTACATGGTGCCTTCGGCCACGTTGTTGACGTGGTCGACCCAGCGGTCTTCGGCCTCATCCGTCGGTTCGATCGTGTCATCGCCGTCGGCCCGCATGTGGGCGAGGCAGTCCGAGATCCAGTCCACGTGCTGCTCGATGGAGACGAGCATGTTGCTGAGCACCGAGGGGCTGCCGGGTCCGGTTACCGTGAACAGGTTGGGGAACCCGGTGGCCATCAGGCCGAGGTAGTTCCGCGGGCCATCTGCCCACTTGTCCTTCAGCTTCTCCCCGTTCTTGCCGGTGATGTCTATCTTGTTCAGGGCGCCTGTCATCGCATCGAAGCCAGTCGCATAGACGATGACATCGAATTCGTAATCGCCCTCCGTGGTCTTGATTCCGGTCTCCGTGACCTCCACGAACGGTTCTTTGCGGAGGTCGACGAGCTTCACGTTGTCGCGGTTGAAGGTCTCGAAGTAGTTCTGATCGACGACGCCGCGCTTGCAGCCGATGGGGTAATCGATCGGCGTCAGCTTCGCGGCTGTTTCCGGGTCATGGACCATCTTGCGAACGATCTGGGCGTACATCTCACGGGCGAGCATGTTCGCTTCCATATCGGTGGCAATGTCAGCGAACATGCGCGTCGCGCCGAAACCGTGCTTGTCCAGCACCTCCTGGCGCTCTTCCGGGCTCAGCGGCAAGAGTTTTGCGGTTGGCGGTTCGATGAGCGCTCCGTTGAATGACCCCGCGATGCCAACGCGCGACTTCCGCTGCGTATCGCGAAGCGTCTCGTAGTTGGCCTTCACCTTCTTCAGGTCGTCCTCGGTAAGAGGGCGGTTCATCGAAGGCCAGGTGTAGGTCGGCGTGCGCTGGAAGACGGTAAGTTGCTTCGCCTGGCGGGCGATTTCCGGCGTGGATTGCACGCCCGAAGAGCCGGTGCCGATGAGCGCCACGCGCTTGCCTTCGAGTTCGATGCCTTCGCGCGGCCACAGGCTGGTCTGGACGGAGACTCCCTTGAAGGCGTCCATTCCCTTGATGTCCGGCTTCAACGGGGACGAGAGGCAACCCGTCGCCATCACGCAATGGCGTGCAACCAGGTGATCGCCCTGGTCGGTCTTCACAGTCCAGTTGTGGGCATTCTCGTTCCACGTTGCGGAGGTCACCCGGGTCTTGAAGCGGATGTCGCGGCGAAGGTCAAAGCGGTCCGCCACGTGGTTCATGTAGCGCTCGATCTCGGGCTGAGAGGCCATCAGCTCGGACCAGTTCCACTCCTGCTCCAGCTCCTTGTCGAAGCTGAATGAGTACTCGACGCTCGTGACGTCACAACGCGCGCCGGGATAGCGGTTCCAATACCAGGTGCCGCCAACGGCGTCGCCGGCTTCGATCACTACGGCTGACATGTTCAGACCGCGGAGCTTGTGCAGCATGTACAGGCCGGCTGCGCCCGCCCCCACCACCACCACATCGAACGTTTCGCGCTCTTTCTCCACTGCTACGGTCATTCCTGACCCCCTCGGTTCATATAGTCCGATTCTATAGAGGGAATCTTCGCTGCAACAACATTGTTTGTGCCAGCCGAAGTAAAAGCCGTCGCTCCATCTCACTGCGCCCAACTGTCCGGGAGGCCAGACGATCTCCGCCACGGGCTGGGGTTTGCGAGTGGCTAACCAAAAAGGGCCGCCCTTGCGGGCGGCCCTTCGGTTGGATTGCGTAGTGGTTGCGTCAGCGGTCGACCTCGAAGAACGCGAGCTTCGTGCGGCCAATGGTGATGACGTCCTGGTCTGCCAGCATCGTCGGGGTGGTGATCTTGCGGCTGCGGCCGGCGCGCTTCAGGTAGGTGCCGTTCACGCCGCCCAGGTCGTAGAGGACGAATCGTCCGTTTTCGAACTTCACCCGGCAGTGCTCGCGGCTCGATTCCTCGTCATTGACGACGATGCTGCTCCCGGCGGCGCGGCCGAGGTGGTTGTCTTCGCCCAGGCGGTGGGCGGTGCCGTCACCGGTCTGCTCGGCGAGGAAGGCGATGCGGTTCACGGGCTTGAAGCTCGCGCCGTGGACCATCGTGTGCAGGGCATCAGATTCGGGGGCCGGGATGCCCGCGCTGGTGAGGGACTCGAAGGTGGCGACGCGAGTGGACGGGGCGGAGGCCTCGTACGCCGGGACCAGGGTGGCGGGGGCGGAGGCCTCGTACGCCGGGACCAGGGTGGCGGGAGCGAAGACCGGCGCCGGAACCGGCTGTGCGACGACTGGTTCGAACACGACTTCCTCCTTGAGGGCGACGACGACGATGGTGGTGAGCGTGAGCGCCAGGCCCGCGAAACCGAGCAGCGCGAGGGCTGTGAAGACGCCTTCCGGCGCTATTGGCGCGGCAACCGCTGCCGGGATGGTGGCGAGGGCGCCGATGATTGAAGCGAACTGCTGGTTGTTGGAGGCCTTGTTGCCGGTCGTGAGGACCCAGGCTGCGGAAATGGCGGTGGCGGCGAAGATGGCGGTGAAGAGGAAGATGCGGGTGCTGGTTTCAATTGCTGCGAAGTCCACTGGATTGTCCTTTTCTGCTGAGAGAGCGGTTGTTTTGGTTGGCCGGCCTCGCCGGGTTAGACCTTCTTGAAGACCAGGCGGGTTTCCCCAAGTTCGATGACGTCGTTGTGGCGGAGGGTGTGCTGCTGAGTTCGTCGGCCGTTGAGCTTTGCGCCGTTCTGGCTCCCGAGGTCGATGAGGGTGAACTCGCCTTCGCCTTCGAAGCGGATACGGGCGTGTTCCCCGCTGACAGCCTGGTCATCCAGGCGGATGTCGTTTGCGCCGGAGCGCCCGATGGAGGTGGTTCCGCGGTTCAGCTGGTGGATTGCGCCGGCCTTCTCGGTGGTGGCGACCACCAGGTAGGCGTATGCCGGGGGCTGCTTGCGGAGTTGCATGGTTTCGAAGTTCATTGCCTTGGTTCCTTTCCTTTGCGGAAGTGATTCACGAGCTGCGGGTTTGGTGGAGTAGGTGGGCGGCGGTTGCCCGCCGCCCGAGGTTCGTCACCGGAGGGGCATCCACTGGTTGGCGAGGCGCTGGGCGTCGCTGGAGGCGATGGAGAAGTTGATGCCAGGGGCGCGGCTGGTCTGGCCGGGCACGTAGGCGACCTGGGTATTCACGCCGACGACTTCGCCGCAGGTGTTGACGAGCGGGCCGCCGGAGTTGCCGGGGTTCACATCGGCGTCGTGCTGGATGAACTGGGCGCCTTCGAAGACTCGAAGGGCGGACATTCGGCCGAACGTGAAGGTGGCGGCGCCAGAGGTGCGCTCATTCGTATCTGCGGGGAAGCCGGCCGCTACCAGCGAGGTGCCTTCAGTCAGTCCAGACGACTTCGCCCAGTTGACAGGCTTCAAGTTCGGGATCCCTTCGGCCTTCAGCATCGCAAGGTCGACTTTGTCGTCGAAGTTCACGAGCTGGGCGGGCAGTTCGCGCTCCTGACCGGGCAGGACAACGACGTAGCTGGCAAGCGGCTGATCCCGCTGGTCCAGGGCGACGTGGCGGTTGGTCATGATGTAACCATCGTTGCGGAGGACGAATCCGGTGCCGGTCTGTACCGTGCGCCCCTGCTGGTCCAACCCGACGATCCACACCGTGGACGGGCGAATCTGTTCTGCGGCGTTGCGCTCGGTGCAGGCGCTGGCCTTGCTGGTCGCGCCGGAGCTCATCCCCAGCGCTCCCAGGGCGAAGACGCCGCCGATGGCCAGCGCCGCGAGCGGCATTGCGAAGCGCTTCAGCTTTTGGCCCGTGGTCAGCTTGCGCGGCATCGGTGCAGGCGCCGCGACCGCGGTGTGGGCCTGGGCGGAGAGAGCGAACGAGAACCGGCTCTTGCCAACTTCGATGACGTCGCCTTCGGAGACCGTGTGGTCGGCGGTCAGGCGCTTCTTGCTGGTGCCGCGCTTATCGACGAGGTAGGTGCCGTTCGCCGAGCCGAGGTCCCGGACCGTCCACTTGCCTTCGTCGTTGCGGAAGATGCGGGCGTGGGAGCGGGAGACCTGCTCGTCGTTGATGACGATGCCGCAGCTGGAAGCGTCGCGGCCGAGTTCGACCTGGCCGTCGAGCGGGAAAGCTTTGCCGGCGGAAGGTCCCTGGGTGATAACGATTCGTGCCATCTGATTTCTCCTGGGTGACTGAGGTGTCAGTCGAGCTAGGTGCATAGTCAGGCCGGGAGGGGCCCTCTCCTTGACGCGGGTCTGACAGCCGCCAGAAGCCCGTCTGACAAAGCGGTGGAACG
>CAZKZR010000009.1:0-19033 GCA_964557245.1 uncultured Anaerolineaceae bacterium
TGCCGACCTGGACGAACTAAAAGCTTTCGTTCGAAGTTGGCTCGGGGAGGTGTCGAAGCACGTTGGGGGTCCCCACAATACCATGGAATAGCCATTTTCGGGCGGTCCTCGCACTTTCTGGAAGGTCGTGGTGGGGTCGCTGTGTCGGGTTGTTTGGTCCGTCCCATGCTAGAAGTTGGCCGTCCTCGGGAGCACGGATCGGGCCCGGGATCCGAAAGTCGGGGGAGTGTCGTGGATTTTCGAACCGCTGCCAGGAGTTGCCCTTTGAGTCCAAGCGATGAGGCTGTAATCGAGGTGTGGAGAAGCCTGCGTTCCGTCGCGGAGCCGTTGCGGCTTGAAGTCTTGGCGGAACGCGAACTGACGGTCTCGCAGGTCCGATTGCTGTACGTAGTTCGGGCACGTGGCACGTCGAGGATCGGTGAAATCGCAACGACCCTTGGGCTGAGTGCACCGAGCGCCACATCCCTTGTAGATCGACTCGTGCGGCGTGGTCTCCTCGCCCGCCGGGACGACCTCAACGATCGACGGTGGGTATTGGTGTCGCTGACGCAACGAGGGCTCGACGTTCTCAGCGAGCTTGGGCGGCCCAGTGAACGATACCTCTCCCTGGTGCTATCACGAATGAGGCCAGGCGAACGATCCCGGTTCGACTCAGCCATGCGTGTGTTTCTGACCGCGTCCGCCGCCGTCCAGCCGCTTAAAGGAGATATGACGGATGGGCGAGGGGCCCGATGAAGATCGTCGACGATGGTGTGCTGCAAGTCACAGTGCCGATGCCGATGGCACTTCGCGAAGTCCATGTCTACGCGTTGGAAACCGACGAAGGATGGGTCTTGATCGATTCCGGGTTCCCTTCGATCGAGGCCCGCGACCAGCTTACGGCTGAATTGGAGACATCGATTGGTGGCCTGTCCAGAATTTCCACCATCATCGTGACGCACTTCCATCCTGATCACTCGGGGCTGGCCGGCTGGATTCAAGAGCGATCGAACTGCCGCGTTGTGATTCATCAGGCAGATTGGCCGAGGCTTGTGCACATGGCCGAGCCTGAATCGGAAGGGGCAGAAGTGTTCTCAGCGATGGCCAAACGATCCGGCACCACCTTTGAGTCGATGCGCGCACTCTTCCGCGAAGTCGACGTTCCGATTCATGAGCCGATGCTAGCTGTTGGCGGAGAAGTCCTTTCGGTGGGCGGGCGACAACTGGAACTCGTCTGGACGCCGGGACATACCGAAGGGCATCTGTGTGTGCTGGAGAAGCGAAGTGGGGTGATGTTCACCGGCGACCATTTGCTTGCCCGGATTACGCCGCATGTGGGGCGGTTCCACTCAGCCGGCAGAAACCCTCTCCATGACTTCGAGGATTCCCTCGCGCTCGTCGAGCGCCTCGGCCCCCGGCGCGCACTGCCGGCGCACGAAGGACCGGTTGAGGATGTCGCCGCCCGTTGTCGAGAGATCGCCGAACACCACCAGACTCGCCGGGACCAAGTGCTCGCGGAGATCAGCATGCGGCCCCGGACCGCGCCCGAGATCGCGGCACTCATCTTTCGTGGGCGCGAAGGCGGAATGCACGAGATGCTGGCGCTATCGGAAACCGAAGCCCACCTCGACGCTCTGGTCGAGGAGGGCATGCTTGTCCGGGTGGGAGAGGGGCAGACTCCAGAACCCTTGTACGAGTTACGTTCTCGGACGAGCTGACGTAGAGGGGTCAGAACTACTGTTGTCCCTCGCCCGGAGTCATTCGAAGCGTGGGAGCACCTTCGTTTTGAAAAGCTCGATCGATTTCATGTTGACGGCATGGGGAATCAGGCCGTTGTACATCCAGGCGAAGATCCACTCCACTGGCGTTTGTTTCACCAGCGTTTCGAGCTGACGCGTAACCGTTTCGACGCTGCCCACCAACAAAGTCCCGTCCTTCAACATCTGCTCTGGCGAAGGCCCGGTCCCATCCGGTTCCCGAAGCACATCTCCAAAATGGAATGGGGCGAACCAAGCGGCCCCACAAAAGGCGGCTCCGTGTGCCCACCAATTGGCGGCCTCTTCGTCGGTATCGCAGATGATGACATCGCGGAGGACGCCGAGGCCCTGACCTCGCTGCAGCCGGCGTCCAGCCACGGCCGACTCTTCCTGGTAGACATCGTAGAGCTGGTTTTGCAGGGACACCCGCATTGCCGGAAGAATGGCCGTTACTTCCTCTCGCGCACACCAGCGAATCGTGTTCTCACTCGACGCGAACGGCTGGAAGATCGGCGGGTGCGGCTTCTGGAGCGGCTTGGGAACAACGCCCAGGGCGCGGACGATATTGTTTTCGTCAACGCCGGCTCCGTAACGGCGAGTGGCGTCGATATCCCAAGGTGTCCCTTCGACAGGGATCTGCCAGTACTTGCCGTGGTACGAAAGCATGTCCTGAGTCCATGCTGCCTTGATGATTCGGAAGTGCTCTTCGAATGCCGCCCGATTGGCGGCGTCGATAGCGTCGTGTTCACCAGGCGTGGCCCCATGAATGCCGTGGAGTTGCTGGGCCATCGTATCTACCCAGCGCCGCTGGTAGCCACGCGCGAATCCGGCATTTGCCCGCCCGCCGGACATGTGGTCGAGCATGGCGATGTCTTCGGCGACTCGTATTGGGTTCTGCGCCGGCAGCACGATGCCAAGTTGTCCGAGGCGAATGTTCTTCGTTTGCATCGCTATATAGAGGTCGAGGAGGACCGGGTTGTTGGAAAGCTCGAATCCTTCCACGTGGAAGTGATGTTCCGTGAAGGAGATTGAGTCGTAACCGAGAGCGTCAGCGAGCTGCGCCTGGGCAGTCAGTTCGGACAACATCTGTTGATAGAGCTCGGGACGGAGCCCGGCCATGCCCTTCTCCACGTCTTCGCGGCTGCCGACACCAGGCAGGTAAAAGAGGCTGACTTTCATTCTGTCTTCCTAGCCTTTGTTTGACTGACCGACTGTTTGGTCGGTAGAGTTGCCGAACCTTACGACGTCCGCTCATTGGAGTCGAGACGCGGCCTGCACCCGGAGATCCGCATGACCCAACCTTCACGTGAACAACGCGCCAACGGTCTGCTGGCGCAGTTACCAGCGCCCGAGGAAATCGGACAGGACTGGGCCGGATTCATCCTCGACACAGTCCTCGACGGCGTCTGGGCTCGGCCAGCACTCCCTCCGAAAAGCCGCTCGATGATCACCATCGCGGCGCTTACGGCGCTGCACCGGCCGAATGAGCTGGAACTCCACATCCGGCGGGGGCTGGCGGCGGGCCTTACGCGCACCGAGATCAGCGAAATCATTATGCATATGGCGGTGTATGGCGGTTTCCCCGTGGCCGTGGAGGGCATGCGAATCGCCCGTGAGGTGTTCGATGGCATCGACGCCAAAGGTTCAAGCCGCGAACAGTCATGACGGAAGATTCTCCCAGCAGCAACGACTCGGCCGGGCGGCCGGAACTTCAAGAACTCTACGAAGCTGGCGGCTTCGTGGCACAGCTTGGGGCGCGGATTGAGGCGATCACGGACGGGTTCGCGCGGGTGCGTTTGCCCTATCAAGAACTCAACACGACGGCCCGCCAGGCGTTGCACGGCGGCGCGATCGCGGCTCTGCTCGACCTTACCGGCACCGTGGCGGCGATGAGTACCGCCGACCCGTCCACCAATTCGCTGACGGCGATGACCATGTCCTGCCACGTGAGTTTCCTCGCGGGCGCTATCGGCGAAGACATCTTCGGAGAGGGGCGTGTGCTCAGACGAGGGAAGGAAATCGTTTACTCAGACGTGTTCGTCGTCAACGGCGAGGGCAAGCAGCTCGCCCAAGGGAGCCACGTCTGCCGTATGTTCGATCCAAAGATCGGAGGAACGAGGCAATGAACGCCCGCGCACTCGTACAGACAGGCATCAGGCAAGTGGAGTTTCGATCTTATGCGATTCCCGAAATCGGGCCCGAAGAAGGCATCCTGCGC
Source organism: uncultured Anaerolineaceae bacterium (assembly GCA_964557245.1). Classification (GTDB taxonomy): domain Bacteria; phylum Chloroflexota; class Dehalococcoidia; order Tepidiformales; family Tepidiformaceae; genus Amarobacter. The sequence continues at coordinate 3,955 of CAZKZR010000009.1, forward strand.
GTCGAGCAGTCTGGCGTCTGCGGCAGCGACTGGTCCCAATACACCCACGGGCTCCCGATGCCCCATGTCCCCGGCCACGAGCCCGTCGGGGTCATCCATGAGATCGGTGAGATAGCCGCCGCGCGCTGGAAAGTGCAAAAGGGCGACCGAGTCGCCCTTGAGACCATGCTGCCGTGTGGATACTGCCGGAGCTGCGTGACCGGGCACTACAACCTCTGCCGTCCACCCGGGACGCGGGTGATCAACGCCTACGGGTATATGGACGTAGCGAAGGCCCCCTCGCTCTGGGGCGGCCACGCCGAGTACATGTACCTCGATCCCCATAGCCTCGTCCACCGTATGGATTCGAGCCTCTCGCCGGCAATAGCCTCGATGTTTAATCCCCTCGGTGCTGGCGTCCGCTGGGCACAGCGCATGCCGGGCACAGGTATTGGCGATACGGTGGTGATCCTGGGCTGTGGCCAGCGCGGGCTAACGTCCGTGATCGCCGCCCGGGAAGCGGGCGCCAGGCGGGTTATCGTGACGGGCTTGACCGCGGACGCCTTGAAAATGGAAGTGGCACGGGCCTTCGGCGCCGATGTCACGATCGATGTCGAGAAACAGAGCACTGTTTCCGCGGTGCGGGAGGCCACCGGCGGCGACATGGCGGACGTTGTGGTTGACGTCACATCTGGCGCCACCCAGCCGGTAGCGGATGCGCTCGACCTCGCCCGGCCAGGCGGACGAATCGTGCTCGCGGGCGGCAAGTATGGCCCGGTCCCCGAGTTCGATAGCCGCAAGATCATGGCGAAGGAACTCACCATCATGGGCGCCCTGGCTGTCGATTTTGAATCGTACGAAGCGGCGATCCGGATCATTGAGTCGCGGAAGTACCCACTCGAACTCATGCATACGCACACACTTCCACTGGCCGACGCTGAGCGTGCATTGCTCATCCTTGGCAACGAAGTCGCCGGCGAGCATGGGATTCACCTTTCCATCGAACCGCACGGGTAGGGCGCGATGTCTGAAGAAAATGAACAACGAGTCGCCCGCGCCCGTGAGATGGCCCAACGTTCCGGGGGAGGCCTGCCCTACACCCGCGCCCTCGGTCTCGAGTTCCTGGAGGCCAGCGACGGCTACATCAAGTACCGGCTGCCCCTGAACGAACACACCACCGGGCCGGATGGAGTGATGGCCTCCGGCGCGCTGCTGACCGTCGTCGACCATACGGGATCCCTGGCAGCATGGATGACGGCCGACTTCGGCAATCCGCGGTATTTCGGCTCAACCGTGAAGACCCAGATGGATCGATTCGTGCACGATGTTGGCGAAGAGGTAACGGCCGAAGGCCGGGCGCTGTCCGTGCAGGGCGAACTTATCAACTCCGAGGTCAAGATCTTCGCCCAGGATGGGCGGATCGTGGCCCAGGGAAGCACCATCTACCGGATCATCGACCGGGGAGAACAAGCACCGAGGTGAGCATCGTGTCCAGCCCAGTTTCCTTATTCGGCGCAGAAGCACGCATCGACCCGTATCCCTTGTATTCGCGAGTACGCGAAGAGCAACCGGTTTACCTCGAACCGGATTTCGGCACCTATGCGCTAACCCGCTACGAAGACGTGTATGAGGTGCTCAAAGACCACGAGACATACTCATCGGCACAGGGAATATCACCTGGGATGAGGGCGTCGTCGGGAGCGATGCTGACGACGATGATCATGATGGATCCGCCACGCCATTCGCGCCTCCGAGCACTTGTCATACGCTCGTTTACGCCGAGAGTGCTTGGGCTACTCGAACCCTGGCTCGTGGGCCTCGTCGACGAGTTAATCGATGCGTTCCCCGCATCCGGCGATGTGGATGTGGTATCACAGCTGACGGTTCCATTGCCGGTGACGGCGATTGCCCGCGTTATGGGCATTCCAGAGGAAGATGGCGCGCGCTTCAAAGAGTGGTCCGATGCGGTCGTCGGGGCGACTGACCGGATGGTCGCGGAAGAAGACCGGGCCAAGATTTTCGAAATGATGCAGTACTTCGGCGCCACCATCGCCCGCCGGAAAGCGGAGCCGGGAGATGACCTGATGAGCACAATCGCGTTTGCCGAAGTCGATGGCGAACGCCTTACCGACCCGGAGATGCTGGGGTTCTGCTTGCTGTTGCTGATAGCTGGCAACGAGACGACGACCAACCTGCTTGGGAACGCGTTGAACTTGCTGGCAGCGCGACCGGACCTGTGGTCTGCGCTCCGCGCCGACCCGGCGAAGGTTCCCGAGGCTGTGGAAGAAGCGCTTCGTTACGAAAGCCCCGTCCAGGCTCTGTTCCGGACGACCACCCGAGATGTAGAACTGCATGGAGTCCAGATGCCTGCTGGTTCCAAGGTGGCTGTGTGTTACGCCGCGGCGAACCGGGATTTTCGTGAATTTCCCGACCCTGATGACTTCCGGCTGGACCGGGGCCTGCTCGGGCATGTGGCTTTCGGCTACGGGATCCACTATTGCCTGGGGGCGCCGCTGGCCCGGCTCGAGGCCAAAGTCGCGCTCGAGCGGCTGACGGCCCGTTTCGGATCGGTTTCCGCTGGAGCCGGAGAGAAGAAGCGCGTACCGTCTTCGATTCTTCGCGGCTTCGAACATCTTCCGTTGCGGTTCTCCTGAACCCGGCAACCGCGAGAAAGGGGCCTCCCGGTGGAGTACGGTTGGAGTTCTGAGATCGAAGCGTTCCGCGAGGAAGTCCGGGCGTTCATCGCCGAGATAAAGACACCCGAGCTAAAAGCCGAACTCGACGACGCCCCGGAGGCCCGCCGAATCGGACCGGCCCTCAAGAAAGTGCGCGACGCCGTCGCCGCCAGGGGCTGGGTGAAGATGTGTTGGCCGGTTGAATACGGGGGCGAGGGAAAATCTCCCTGGTACCAGTACGTCCTCGCGGAGGAGTTCACGCTCGCCGGCGTGCCGTATGGCCGGGGGACAGCGACGATGATTGGGCCGGCAATTGAGAGATTCGGAACCGATGAGCAGAAGTCGAAGTATCTGCCCGGCATCTGGAGCGGCGAAATCACACTCGCTCTCGGCTACTCGGAGCCGAACGCAGGCACGGATCTCGCCGCTCTTGAGACCTCCGCCGTCCGCGACGGCGACGACTGGGTCATCAACGGCCAGAAGCTCTGGACCAGCGGTGCCCATGTCGACACTCACGTTTGGCTCGCGGTTCGGACCGACCCAGACGCCCCAAAGCATCGAGGCGTCTCGATGTTCATCGTTCCCTTCGACTCTCCAGGCATCACCGTCCGGCCGATCTGGACCATGGGCGGAGTCCGTACCAACGAAACCTTCTATGAAGACGTCCGCGTGCCCGGCGATGCCCTCATTGGCGAGCCGGGGCGTGGCTGGTACATTCTCGCCAATGCTCTCGACTTTGAGCGCGTCGCGATCGGCGATGGCACCGCGCTCATTCCGGCCTTCGGGCGACTGGTCAATTACGTTCGCGACGAGCGGCCGAAACTGTTTGCTGAGAAAGCGACTCGAATGCGGCTCGCCGAGCTCGAACTGGACATCTCAGTAATGCGCGCGCTCACGCTGACGAACGCCTCAATCGTTGCCCACGGGGATACTCCCACCATGGAAGCGTCGATGGCCAAGGTCTGGACGACCGAACTGCGCTACCGCGTGGGGAGCGCGGCGATCGACCTGATGGGCCGCGATGGGACCGTAGCCAGGGAGTCCGGGGATGACTCTCCGATGAGTGGCGAGATGGATCGCCTCTACCGCACGTCACCATTCCTTCGATTTGGCGGCGGCACCAACGAAGTCCAGCGCGACATCATCGCGCGCCGCGGCCTCGGCCTCCAGAGGTAACGAAGACGAAATGGATACCGCACTCAACGAGACTCAGCAATTGCTGCAACGGAGCATGCGGGAATACCTCGAGAAGGAAGTCCCCTTCAACCGCATTCGCGAGCACGAGGCGAACGGCACTGCGGACGCCTCTCTCTGGGAATACCTTCAATCGGCTGGGTTCCTCTCGCTCATCTTCCGGGAGGAGTTTGGCGGCGAGGGAGGTTCGCTTACGGACCTCGCCGTAGTAGTCGAGGAATTGACCCGGCGCGCAGTCGTCATCCCGTTCGTGGAGACGATGGCCTGTGCTGCCACGCTGCAGCGATTTGCCGCCCCGGACGTCGCGAAGTCGATAATTCAGGGTGTGATCGCCGGGACCATCTCATTGACCCCGGCGATCATCGAGGACCCCGAAGGAGAGCTTGCAGTGACCAGCGCCGCGGGCAGGCTCAACGGTGAAAAACGTTTCGTCGACTACGCTCAACAGGTTACGCACCATGTCGTATCGGCCTCCGGGGGAGCCTCGAGCGCTCTCTATCTCGTGGAGTCCGGTGCGCCCGGCGTCCGGCCCCGAAACCTGACGCACATCGGTCGCACGCCGCTCGCCCATGTTCGCTACGAGAACGTCGAGGGTCTGCGGATCGCCGGGGCCGACGCTGAATTACACCTTCGGCTGCTGCTCCGTTCGCTCTCGGCGATCCAATGCCTGGGTAATTCGCAACAGGCCCTGGATATGACCGTCGAGTATGCCTCTATGAGAGTCCAGTTTGGTCGCCCGATCGGCACCTTTCAGGCAGTCCAGCATCACTGTGCGAACATGGCCACCATGGTCCTCGGGACGCGTTTCCTCGCGTATGAGGCGGTGTGGAAGCTCGAAAATGACGCCGCTTCGGACAGGGACATTGCGCGGGCGAAAGCATGGGCCGCTAAGACGGCTACGGAGGTACCAATGATGGCCCATCAGGTGCATGGCGGCATCGGCTACACGGAGGAATACGACCTCCACTTCTTCAGCCGCCGCGGAAAGGACCGCTCCACGGCCTGGGGCTCCTATGAGGAATGCCTCAGTATGCTGGCCGATACCCTGCCGGATGAATCCGCGTGGCAATAGACATCGTTTGTGGAAAAGAGGTCAGCGAAGCTGGGGTCAATACGGCCGTCGGACACGTGAGCGCAGGAGCCGGAGAGACCGACCCCCAGGCCGGCACCAAACGGTTTCACGGAGGAAAGTGGTACTACTTCTGTTCCATGGCTTGCCGCCATCGCTTCGTAGCAACGCCCGATGAGTACATCGCAAGAGGACCCCAGGGTGGCTGACAGTTCCCGAGCGCGGGTGCCACGTCACGGGTAGAAGAAGTCGTTAGCGGCCTTGCGAAGTTCTCCGCGGAAGTCAGGATGGGCGATGCTGATGAGTTCTTCGGCGCGCTGCCGCACGCTCTTGCCGAGCAGGCGTGCAACGCCGAATTCCGTCACCACGGTGTCGGCAACCTCGCGAGGGACCGAAACGACCTGGCCGGCGGGAAACTGCGGAGTGATAGTGGACACGCTGCCGCGCGCGGTAGTCGATGGCATAACACAGACGTAACGTCCCCTCGGTGCGAAGAAAGCTCCCATCGCGAACGCCAGGTGGCCGCCCATTCCCGCGTAGGCGCGCGGCCCGATGGTGTAAACGGCCGTCTGGCCGCTCAGGTCGATGCCCAGGGCGCCATTAATCGCCACGATCCCCTCGTTCCGGGCGATCGTTCGAGGGTCCAGCAAATACTCCGTCGAGTACGCTTCGAATCCGGGATTGCCATGGACGACGGCACGCTCGGCCGGCGTGTTCCCGATCAGGGTAGCGACGAATCGGCCTGGATGGAGCGCAGAATTCCGGCCCGTGAAGACACCCCTCTCCACTAACGGCACGAGGCCGGCGACGGTGAGCTCGCCGAAGTACGAGAGGTCCTTCCTGTCCGCGAAAAGACCATGAGCGACCATGCCTGAGGTATGCGAGCCCGTCCCGATCTGGACCGTGTCGCCGTCATGGACAAGAGTGCTTGCGTAGTGGGCGAGCCCTGCATCGGCGGGATCGTCGGGCTCCGGCAGTGGTGTGAATCCACGATCTTCGGGGACGAAGTAATCAATTTCCGAGACGTGAAGCCAGGTGTCGCCGTACGTGCCTCCAATATTTGGATTCACGGATGCCAGGACGGTGCCGGCCCGGCGGGCCGCTGGAACGCTGTCCCAGACGTTCGGCCCAACGGAGACATATCCACTCTCGTTCGGAGGGGAAACGGTGATTTGAACTTTGTCGAGAGGCCAACTCTCATCGCGTCCCGCGTCCAGAGCCTTGTGGCCGCCGACCAGCCAGTATGGGTGATAGTCGATAACCCTGGAGTCGAGAGCAGCGCGAGTTAGGGGATTCGCGAACTGATCCTGGTAGTGAAACGATTCGGCGGCCGAAAGTGTGAACAGTCCGGGACTTGGCACGGCGAGTCCTCGGATCTGGACATCATGCACTTCCCCGGTGCGGGCGGCGATGGCCTCCATAATTGCCGGCGAGCCGTGACCCGTCGGGATCCAAATGTGGTCTCCAGACTGGATCGTGGCAGCCGCCTCCTCGGCGGAGCACACTGAGCGTTCGTAGTGTTCTTGCCAAGGGACACCCTTGTTCGTACGCATGAAGCCCCCTGTCACGCGTGCGTTCCGGGGCCTGTTGGCAGCCGCACCGCGTTTGCGAGAGTATCGACCGACTGTTTGTTCGATACAATCCCGGGTCAATGACAATCTCCAGTGGTGCATCAAGGTGAAGGGAGCCCTCGCAGCACGGCTTCGCCGAATTCGAATCGGTTGACTGCCGACCGAATGGTCGTTAGATTCCGACTCTGCCCGCCCTTCACTCAATCGCACGGAGAAACGATCGATGTCTTCCAATCCACTCCAAACGCGGCTCTGCGACGAGTATGGCTGCGAAGTCCCGATAGTCGCGTTTGCACACACGAAAGACGTGATTGCGGCCGTCACCAACGCCGGTGGTATTGGCATCCTGGGTGGCGCTGGCCGCCGGCCCGAAGACTTGCGTTCCGACATTCGTTGGATCAGGGAGAGAGTCGGCAATCGGCCCTTTGGCGTCGACCTTCTTGTTCCGGCGTCGTTTGTTGAAGGAAACCGCGAAGACCTCGAATCGATGATTCCGCAGGGCCATCGTGATTTCGTCGCTGGATTGATGAAGGACAACAACATTCCGGCTCCGGTCGGCTCCGAGCGTCGAGGCGCGTTGGGTCCGGGCCTCTTGCGCTCGGCGCGAGAGCAGTTGGAAGTCCTGTTCGAGGAAAAGGTACCCATCTTCGCATCGGGGTTGGGTAGCCCGGCGTTCGTATCTGAGCGCGCGCACGCAGCCGGGATGAAGGTCTGGGGTCTCGTCGGACTTCCCCGCCAGGCCCGGCGCCAGATCGAAGCTGGCGTCGACGTGGTCATTGCCCAGGGTTCGGACTCGGGCGGGCATAGCGGCACCGTTGGGACGTTCACGCTCGTACCCGAAGTGGTAGCGATGGCCGAAGGGACAAAGACGCTCGTTCTGTGCGGAGGCGGAGTCTCCGGCGGCCGCCATCTCGCCGCGGCCATAGCGATGGGTGCAGCGGGTGTCTGGACTGGGACAGTCTGGCTTGCCACGCACGAAAGCGAAACCGAGATGTTCCTCAAACAGCGCCTTGTAGATTCCCAGGCCGAAGACGCCATCCAGTCTCGCGCCATGTCGGGCAAGCCGATTCGCCAACTGCGCTCAAAATGGAGCGACGCCTGGAAGCAGCCTGGGGCACCAGAACCGCTGCCCATGCCGCTGCAACCGATGCTTGTGGGCGACATCATGGAGGGCATTCGCCAGGCGCGAATGGAAGACTGGATGACGACGCCGGCGGGACAGAGCGTGGTAGGGATTCACGCTATTCGCCCCGCGGCTGATGTCGTCTACTCGATGGTCGAGGAAGCGATGGATCAGTTCGATCGGATAGCCGGAGTCCCCGTCGCCTAGTCGATGACTCAGGACGCAGCTAACGAGACGACCTGGTTCGATTCGTCACTCTCCGGACGGCGCGTGGCGGCTGATGGCGGGGCTGAGTTCAAGGACGCCGCGCACACGGGCGGCTACGCAGTCGCCTCGCGCGAATCCTTCAAAGGTCGCCTCACTGGATGGCGGCTGGATCAGGGCGACCCGCCCTGGCGCTGGTTGGAAATCGGCGATCTCGTTGATAAGCCCGAGGAGTTCGAGAGTGCTACCGTTTGGTGCGAGGAATCCTATATCTACTTCCTGGATTAGTGAACGCGGCTCCCACCTCGACGCATGCGCCCACTGCGAACGTCTTGTTTCCGTGGCACACGCGGACAAACCAACGATGAACAGCAGCTCATGACGCCACTTTCTCGGCACGACATGGAGCCGTCGCTCATCGCGCATCGGCGTCCCCCCGGCGGTGCACTCATTGAGTTGCACTCACACTCGGTCGAGCTCTCGCTCGACAGCGGCGCGAGCGCGGCATCGCTCATCGCCCGCGCGAAATCGAGCGGCCTCGACGCGATCTGCCTTACGGAACACAACGCCCTTTGGGACCCGATCGACCTGAGGGAGCTTGCGGAACGCTGTGAGTTCCCGGTCTTCGCGGGGATCGAACTTGGCACAGACGCCGGACACGTCCTTGCGTTCGGCTTCGATCGCTACCGGCCCGAGCTTTTAGTGCTCGAGCGGCTCAGGCCGATCGCCGAAAGCGAAGGGGCCGTCCTTGTCCTCGCTCATCCCATGCGCCCTTTCTCCGGAAGCATCCCGCCCTCGTCAGAGTTTCCCGGCTGGTTCGACGGCGTCGAAGTGATCAATGGCGACCACTCGGACACCGAGGACGGCTATCTCGTCCGCCAGGCGGCTGACCTCGGTCTCGCCGCCACCGGCGGCAGCGATGCACACACGCGCGAAGCGGTTGGGCGGGTCGCCACCGCTTTCCCACAGCGGATTCGCGGTGTGGAAGACATCATGACTGCCATCCGTCTCGCCGAAACGCGGCCGATCGACTTCAGGCCCCGAAGCATGGCTGGCAGAGAGTGACGAGAGCCCTGGGCGCTACTCCTGACGCTCTTAGTGCTGAGCTCCAGTCAACGCCAGTAGTTCTGCCAACACCGCTTTACAGTCATCGACGATTCCGAACTTCGCGTACGTGAAGATGGCGGCTCGCTCGTCGGTGTTAATCGCACAGATGACCTTCGCGTTGGAACAGCCGGCCATGTGTTGGCTCGCCCCGGAGATACCCGCCGCTATGTACAGTTCGGGCGCGACAATCGAGCCCGTCAGGCCGACTTGTTCGTCGGGCGATGCCCAGCCTGAATCAACGATCGCTCGCGATGCCCCCGGCAGCCCGCCGAGCGCGTTGGCCAGCTCTCGGACAAGCGCAAAGTTCTTCGCCTCGCCGAGGCCTCTGCCGCCCGATACCACGCAACGCGCGTCCTCAAGCCGCGAACCGCGCCCACTTGCCTGCTCCACGATTCGAACCCGGTCCGCGACGGCGGAAGGAACGGACAACTCCGTTGCGGGCCGACGGACCTTGGGCGGGTACGTTGCTGATCCGGGCCGGCGGGCGGCCATACCAAGTATGAGCGGAGGCGGAGCGATCACTTGATACGTCGCGCGCGCGGCGCCGCCGAAGGCAGTCGCCTCGACGAGGACCGCCCCACCATCGCCGGTATCGACGTTGGTCACACCGACTACGGATGCGCCGGACATCCTGGCGGCAAGCCTGGGAGCGAGTTCGAGGGTGGCGATATCCCGGCTGAGGATGACGAATCGGGCCTTTGTGGCCCTGACGCCATCCGCCGCGCTCGCGACCACGAGGTCGCCGTTCCAGGTCCCGAATCGTTCGTCCTTCATGGTGAAGACCCCATCGATGGCAAACGGAAGTGTTTGTTCGGCCACTACCTCCGGCTGATCGCCGAGCAAGAGGCAGCTGAGCTCTCCGTCGGATCGCGCGGCGAATTCGGCCGCCGCGTCGATAGCCTCAACGTCGCTCGCCGAGAGCGCGGTGCGCCGCTGGAGGGGAAGGATTACCAGGACATCGTTACCCATTGAGGACTCCATCCGCGCGCAGCCGCGCCAACAAGCCGGCCGCTTTTGCCCGTGGGCTGTCACCCTCGATGATCTCGCACCTGCTTTCGAGCCGTGGGACCGAGAGATTTCGCAATTCGAGACCGCGTATGGGCGCCGGAGAGAGGTTCGCCGCGGTGAAACGCCGCGGAGCCGTTTGCCGCGCGAGCATCATTCCGCGGCTGCTGGGATATCGCGGAGTCCCGACTTCATTGGTGACGGCGACCACAGCCGGCAGAGTAACGGAAACCGTTTCTCTGCCAAGGGGGGTAACGCGGGAGATTCGAAGGTGGGCCTCATCTTCCATCTCCGCATCGGCAGCCATACTCACGAACGCGATTCTCATGTACTCGGCCAGTGCGGCGGGCACCGTGCCCTGGTCATAGTCAGAGGCCTGGCGACCGGTAATGACCAGGTCAACCTCCCCGATCTGAGAAACTACGCTGGCAATCACAGAGGCGGTCCTGAAACCATCGGCGGCGGCGGTCTCCGGGTCGTCGATGAGGACGCAATCATCCGCACCCATCGCAATGGCCCGGCGCAGCAGCACCAGTGAAGTTTCGGGGCCGACGGTGAGCGCGGTGATGCGACAGTCCACGCCCGTGTCTCGGAGCCGCAGAGCGATTTCAAGGGCCTGTTCGTCATAGGCATTGACGATCCGAGGAATCTCGACCGATCGGAACGAGCGGCCGCTGTCATCGACTTCAAGCCTGCCCCAGAGGGCGTAACTGTTCACCCCCTCCGGGTCAAGCACCGATTTCAGGCAAACAACGACATGCAGCTTCTTATCGCTTTCGACCATTGTGTTCCCCTTCATCGATCAGATCGACCGGTCGTACGGTTCCTGCCGACAGCGGCCCGGGCTCTCGTGGGTGCTTCGCTATAGCCGCTCCGACTTCAGAATGTGCACTACACACACTGAACCCGCGCCCATCATGTGCGCGAGGCCGATTTCCGCGTGCTCGACCTGGCGAGCGCCAGATTCGCCCCGGAGCTGTTGGGTGACGTCCCAGATTTGTGCCAGGCCAGTTGGCCCCCCGGGGTGTCCCCGCGCGATGAGCCCGCCGTCCGTGGAGAACGGGATGCGTCCACCGATGGTGGTCGCGCCTTCTGCTACGAGCCTGTCCCCCTCGCCATCGGGACAGATTCCGAGGAGTTCGTAGTACATCAGTTCCTCGATCGGGAATGCGTCGTGCACATGTACGAGGTCAAGGTCCTCGGGCCCGAGGCCCGCTTCGGCGTAGGCGAGGTTGGCGGTGATACGGGTCGATTCGGAGGGCCCAACGACAGCACCGAGGAAGATGTGACCGGGTTGATAAACCTCTGATTGCATTTGGGAGGCCATCACACGGACCAGGGGCCGGCCGTTCGCAAGCTTCATGGCGACTTCTCTGGTTGCCACGATGGCCCCCGCGGCTCCTGCCCCGGCCCCGCAGGCCATCATCGCGGTGTGCGGATAGGCGACCATCGGCGAAGCGAGGACCTGTTCGACCGTGACCTCGGCCTGCGCCTGGCGCTCCGCGTACTTATTGAATCGTGCATGGTTCCAGTTCTTCGCGGCGATCCTCGCGAACGTCTCGACGGTGGTGCCGTTGTCGTGCATTCGGCGGACGGCCCAAAAGGCGAAGAACGCAGCGGGCAGAAGGCTTGCTTCCATGCCCGTGGGGCGGTTCATAGCTGGCCGCCCGCCGCCCATGCTTCGCAGCTGTCCATCGAAGCCGAGGGCCATGGCGGTGTCACAGGCTCCTCCCGCAACGGCGAGGACCGCTTCACGAAATGCAGATGATCCGGTGGCAGAGGCGTTTTCAACATGCACCACGGGGACACCGGTAAGGCCGAAATCCTTGGCGAACGTGACGCCCTCCATCATCGATCCGCCGATGTAACCGTTATAGAGGTACCCAATCTCGCGAAAATCGATACCAGCATCTGCCATGGCATCCAGCCCGGCTGTGTAGGCCATGTCGCGTCGGCTGACGTCGTGCTTTCCGAAGCGATGTATCCCAACACCTACCACGTAGACAGGCCGATTAAGCATTGGTGTCGCCCTTTCCGATGGGCGCGAACCCAATTGTGCAGATCGAGTTCCCCGCTTCGTCGGTCCCCACCTGGCGGGTAGTCAGACGCAGTCTCATACCGATCGCCCAGTCGCCCTGCTTACCATCCAGGAGAGCCTGGATGCGCACGCCCTCCGGAAGATCGACCTGGGCGGCCCCAAAGCCACCGCCAGAGTCTTTCGCCTGGCTACCCATCGTCGGCATGAAGACGTACGTCCAGGAATAGAGTTCGCCCGCGGTGGAGAGTTCGCAGTCCTCCACAGGCTGTAGCGTGATCGGACATCGCTTTCTGCGCGGCCAGAAGTACGTCCTGGCGGCCGGGCTGTAGGAACCTAGCAGCACCGGGGGCCCAGCCGGATCCTCCGGAATCCGGAAGTAACCTTCTTCAATCGGTACACGAGTCGGCATGGGAATCGTCCAATCCTTTCCACGGGGAGCGAGATGGGGACGTGCGCAATGCGCCTCAGACACACGATCCTGTCGAGCGCTCGAATCCGCCCGAGAGTGCACGAGGCTTTTCTCGGGCAACATTGAATTACCGGATCAAGCCTATTTCCACGGCCTGCATGTGGCCTCTGCGGAAATGAGTACTTCTCCTTTTTGGTTCGTCGCCGTGAGGGCGAGGTCGACATGCTTGCGGCCGTCGTCTTCGTAAACCTTCGTGACGACGCCCTTGCAGGTCACGACATCGCCTGGCCAAGCGCGAGTGCTGAACTTCACCGCGTAACGACGGACATTTTCCGGGCCGAACCATTCGGCTGGCACCCGACTCAAAACGCCGGCCGTGAACAGGCCCATCCCGAAAACTGTCGGGAGTCCCGCCTTTTCGGCAAAGGTCTGATCGTGGTGGATCGGGTTGTAGTCGCCACCCGCGCCGGCGTAGCGGACAAAGTGCGTGCGCGTGAACTCCGGAGTGGTGAACTCCCGAATATCGCCTTCCTTGATCTCCTCGAAGCTGGACATGTTCAACTCGCCACCACGCCGGCGGTTTGAATCAGAGTGCTCTTGCCGCGCAGCACGATTTCACCTTTCTGATCCCGATACAGCATCTCGCTCTCGATGAACTTCATCGTTCCGCCGCGCTTACCCTCTTTTTCGTAGGACGAGGATGCGCCCGGTTCAGCGGTGAGGATGTCGCCGGCGAAAATCGGCCGTTCGAAGATCCATTCTTGTCCGCCATGCAGTACGTAGCGCATATCGAGGCCGCTCATTGCGCCGCCCGGGCCGGCGCGTTCACCGAAATATGAGGCCACGCTGCTATAGGTGAGCGGCGCGACGACGGATGAGAGGCCGTCTCGCATTGCCGCTTCCAGGTCATGGTAATGAGGGTTGTCATCGAGGATTGCATTCGCGAATTCGTGGATCTTGCCACGTTCGACGATGAAACCCGGGGGATTGATGCTCGCCAAGCTGAACCTTCCTTTCGTTGCCCCTTAGTTGTTAGTGTCCGGTGAAAACCGGCGGCCGTTTTTCCATGAATGCGCGAGGGCCCTCCCGCGCGTCATCCGAGCGCATTACTTTGGCTGAGACTTCCGATTCGATCCGATAGGCCTCTTCGAGGGTGACGCCCGAACTGCGGATCACTGCCTCTTTGCAGGCGCTCACGGCGAGTGGCGCGTTGGCTGCGATCATGGCCCCGTATTCTTGCGCGCGCCCGACCACGTCCTCAGCGGGGACGACCTCGTTCACGAGCCCGATCCGCCAGGCCTCCTGGGCAGTCATATGTTGGCCCGTGAGCAGGATTTCCATCGCTTTCGCATAAGGGATTTGGCGCGCCAGGCGAGCGAGCGACCCGCCCGCCGGGATGATCCCACGGGAGACCTCGGTCAGGCCGAAGCGCGCGTGCTCAGCTGCGATCCGAATATCCGTGCCCTGGATGAGTTCCGTGCCGCCCGCCAGGCAGAACCCGTTGATCGCGGCGACGATCGGCTTGTATATCGGTTCGGCGCCCTTCAAGAGGGCGCGGCTCATGAGGGTTCGATCAGCCAGCAGGCGCTCGTCCCATTCATTTTCCGGCTCCCGTACCCCCGAGAAGAGAGGAATCAGCTTCCCCAGGTCAGCCCCTGAACAGAATGCCTTGTCACCAGCGCCACTAATCACCGCCACACGCATGTCGCCGTCGGCGGCGAAGTCCTCCCAGGCGTCGGCGAGGCGAACCACGACCTCCGAGTCCATCGCGTTCCGGACAGCTGGCCGATTGAATGTGACGTAGGCCACGCCATCCGACTTCTCGTAAATGAGGGCTGGCTCGGTCATTTGCGTGGCGTCCATTGCGGCAGGGCCTGTCCGTCTCCTACGGTGACCAGGCTAAGTTCCAATGCCATGCCCACGGAGACCTCTTCGACCGGGATGCCAATCACGTTGCCAGTCATGTGCGGCCCTTCTTCGAGTTCGACGATTGCCAGGACATATGGCACATCAGAGGCAAACGCGGGCGCGGCAGCCCGCCGTACGATTGTGTAGCTGAAGAGCGTCGCCCGCCCCGACACCGGCTTCCATTCGATGTCCTGCGACAAGCAACGGACGCAGAAGGGACGCGGGTAATGTTGGAGCGAACCGCAAGCGGCGCACGTTTGGATGGATAACGTCCCATCGTTCAAGGACCGCCAATACGGCTCGGAGATTGGCGATGGATGCGGCGCCGGTTTCGCCGGAAGGACAGAGGCGTCTGTCATGATGCTCTCCCAAAAATCAATGACGCTTGCTCGGAAAGGATGCCGCCGTTCCCGTTCACAAACGCGAACTCGCAATCCTTCACCTGCCGACCGTCCGCTTCGCCCCGTACCTGGCGCACCGCTTCGGTTACATGCGACATGCCTCCGGCGAGACCGGGCTGGCCGAAGCTCAATTGACCGCCATGCGTGTTCACCGGCAGATCGCCTGTGAACGTCAGATCGTGCTCGGCAACGAACGGGCCGCCCTGGCCCTTCTTGCAGAACCCCGCATCTTCGAGCGTGACAAGCACTGTTATGGTGTAGCAATCGTACGCCGAGACCAGATCCATGTCGGCGGGACGCAGCCCCGCCATCTCGAACGCACGCGCCGCACTGTATTTCACAGGCGACTCGACCAGGTTCTTCGAGTACGTAATCCCGCTGTGAGAGCACTTCTCC
>CAZKZR010000010.1:0-18899 GCA_964557245.1 uncultured Anaerolineaceae bacterium
CGGCGGTGAAGAACGACTTCCCGTAGCCGTGCTTGTACAATTACTCCATGAAGAAGAAGGCGTGGCCGTAATCCGCGAGGATCTGGCCGTCACCCTGGTCGCCCCAGACTGTGAGGCTGTTCTCTGGCCCGCTGGGACGCGGGATCGGGTTCCAATCGGCGTCAAGGACGCTGGCCCAGCCGAGGAAGTTGTTGATGTGGGAGTCGTAGCCCTTTTCGTTGACGTGTTTCGTGGTGTCGGCGTAGCCGGTCAGGAGCTCAGCCAGATCGGACATGCCTTCATTCACCCAGTTGACTTCGTCCGGGTCATAGTCGGCGTGGATGAGGTGCTGGTATTCGTGGGCGAACACGCCTTCGTAGAGGAAGGGCCGAGCAGGGGCGCTGGGCAGGGATCGGCGGTGGGTGAGTGTGGCGGGTTCGCGCCGGTGCGGTGAAGCCAATCGAAGGCATCGATGGTCATCACGTTGCGGTCGGTATAGAAGGAGATGGTGCTGCTGAAGAAGCCAGCGATGTAGGACAGGGAATTGGCGTTGTTCAGGTCGTAGTAGTTATCGTCGCGGACGTTGTCGACGAGGATGAGGTCCTTCCCAGAGCCGTTGAAGTAGGCCATTGCGGGAGTAGGTAGGTCCGAGTCGGTGAGCAGGTCATCGAGGAGGGCGTCCTTGCCGGTGCGGACGGCGGGTTCGCCGAACCAGGACGTATCAGTTGGGCGGATGTTGTTGGCGAACTGGCCCAGCAGGTAGCTGACCTGGTCGTTCGTGATGGTAGTTCGCGGGCCGTTCCGACAGTCGCCGGTTGGGAAATTCAGGTTGTTCGCGACCCAGACCTCGGCCGCCTTGTTGGACCCGCGGAACGTGAACGTCTTAAACAGGTACTGGCCGTTGAAGTCGTCGAGGGCGAGCATGATGCGCTCGTCTCCGATTTTCGGAGGCCGAGATTGGTCGCCTCTGGCTTTGGGCGGGAGCGGCGCGCCGTCATCGACCTTAATGGGGGCCTTGCTGTTGCGCAGTTGCGGGTTGATCTCCCGCGTTCCGGCGCTTTTGTCGGCGGGTGGCTTGGCGGTGGCGGGGTTCGAGTGCGAGCCAACCGCAAGAAGGGCAACGCAAAGCGTCGCGAGCGCGAGCATGAGCCTCGAGAGAGACAGTCGCATGAGAATCGGTTCCCTCCGTTTCAGGCGGCCTCTACATGTACCCGGGGCGTCAACGGGGCAGCACCTCGTCTCCGAGCATGCCGGCAGTGGCCGCCTATCTATACGGAGCCGCGAGGCGAGACGTGACGGGCCAACCGAAGTTGCAATGAAGGACGCTGCGGACGGGATGGGGCGACGGGCGCGCGACGGTACGCCAGGGAGCCTTCGAAGCAGGTTTCGGCGCTAGATTCCCTGCCAGCGCTGGCCACCGGCGACTCTCACGAAGCGGCCAAGGCCGGGAGCGGGCAGATGACTTGCGCCAACCAGCGAGCCATCCGCGATGAGGCGAGCGACAAGCTTCTTGCGGGTTTCAACTGCGATGGCAGCGTCCCAATCGAAGGAGTTCTCGATGGAAGGGTCCTCGGCATCAATCGGCGTGATGACGACGTCGCCGAGGACGAGTCCACGCTCGTTGCCGGAGGTGATGACCACGCTGGTGTGTCCCGGCGTGTGGCCAGGCGTGGGAATGGCCGTGAGACCGGCGGAGATATTCGTTTCGCCTTCGATAAGGTCAACCAGGCCGGTGGCATCGAGGGGGAGGACATCGCGGTGGAAGGAGCCCATCCAGGGTTTGCCGGCGTTCTTCGCTTCCTCGGCCTGGGCGCTGTAGTAGTCCCAGTCGGCGCGGGGCACGAGATGGCGGGCATGGGAGAAGACTGGGCGGCCAGACTGGCGGTCGATGTTCCAACCGGTGTGGTCGCCGTGGAGGTGGGTGAAGAGCACGTGGGTGATGTCACCGGTTTTCACGCCGGATTCGGCGAGTTCGAACAGGAGCTTGCCTTCGTGCTCC
This sequence comes from uncultured Anaerolineaceae bacterium, assembly GCA_964557245.1. Classification (GTDB taxonomy): domain Bacteria; phylum Chloroflexota; class Dehalococcoidia; order Tepidiformales; family Tepidiformaceae; genus Amarobacter. The sequence goes on from CAZKZR010000010.1 coordinate 1,979, forward strand.
GGGCCCCAGCCGGTATCGACGAGGAGGAGCGTGGCGCCATCGCGGACAAGGAAGGATGCGAAGTTGAGGGTGACAGCGCCAGCGTCATCGAGATGGCCCTGGAAGCCGGCGAAATCGCCGACCTTCGGATAGACGGCAGGCGCGGGGTACGCCTGGACCATGTCCACGAGCGCGGTCAGTTCAATGGAGCCGATGGAAGTCTTCTGCATGGCGCCAGTCTACGTGTTTGAGTTCACAGTTCCGTCGGGCGTGTCGGTTGCGGGTTGCAACGGACAATGGGTAGCCTCGGAAGACAACGAGAGGTGGCGCGAATGTTCGACCCAACACTTGATCGGTCCAAGCCAGAATGGTGGCTCGAACGGCAGAAGCAACGACTGCCGGGGCTGATCGGGGTGACCCCGACCGCGTTCGGCGAGGGGTTCGCGGAGGCGCGGCTGGAGATCCGGCCGGAGCTGTGGGCGCCGAATGGTTACCTGCACGCGGCGACGGTCATCGCTCTCGCCGACACGCTGTGCGGTTACGGGTGTGTGGCGAACCTGCCGGATGGGGCCAGTGGCTTCACGACGATCGAGGTGAAGAGCAACTTCCTCGGCACAGCGACGGAGGGTTCGCTGACCGCGCGGGCGACGATGGTGCACGGCGGGCGCACGACGCAGGTATGGGACGCGCCGGTGATTCACGAGCAGACGGGGAAAACGATCGCGTTGTTTCGATGCACGCAGATGGTGCTATGGCCCAGGTAGGGGCTAGAGGTTAGGCGATAGGGGTTAGTGCCCGAGCGAGGAGGTCGGCGTAGGATTCGGAGTCAATCCGGAACTCGGGACCGCTGCTCATGACCATCAACTGGCCTTCCATTCACCGCGAGGCGCTCGATATCTTCGTGCGCTACTTGCAGATCGATACTTCGAACCCGCCGGGGAATGAGAAGCCGGCCGCGCGTTTCCTTGGGGCGCTTTGCGAGGCGGAGGGGATCGAGACCGAGTACATCGAGACGGCGCCGAACCGCGAAGTGCTGGTTGCGAGGCTGCGCGGTGACGGTTCTAAGCGGCCCATCATGCTGTGCAACCACACCGACGTGGTGCCGGTCGAATCGCAGTATTGGGAGATGCCGGCGTTCGAAGGGGTGGTGAAGGACGGGCGCGTTTACGGGCGCGGAGCCGTGGATATGAAGGGCTGCGGGGTGATGCAGCTGATAGCGTTCTTGCTTTTGAAACGGGCGGGCGTGGCGCTGAAGCGAGACGTGGTGTTTTGCGCGGTGCCGGACGAGGAAGCGGGCAGCGAAATGGGCATGGTGTGGTTGTGCGAGCACCGCCCGGACGTGGTGGATGTGGAATTCGAGCTGAGCGAGGGCGGGGGAGGCACGACGCGGTTCGGGCGGGAAGAAGCGAAGCTGTTCAGCGTCGCGACGAACGAGAAGGACATCTGCTGGCTGCGACTGACGGCGGTAGGGCGGCCGGGACACGGAAGCGTGCCGCACTACGAGAATTCGGCGGTGTACCTGGTGCAGGCGCTAAACCGGCTGGTGGATTGGGACCGAGGGATCACCTTCACGCCGGACACGGAGGCATATATCTCGCGGCTGGCGGACGCGGGGCTGATGCCGCCGCTGAGCAACCGGACGGCGGTGGAAGAGCGGATCCGGAACTCACCGGAACTGCTGGCAATGTTCATCAACACGCTCAACCTGACGATGCTCGATGCGGGGATCAAAGCGAACGTTATCCCGGCGAAGAGCGAAGCCGTGATCGACTGCCGGTTGCTCCCGGGGCAGTCCAAGGAAGAGTGGATGGACCGGGTGCGGGAACGCATCGCGGACGACCGTGTGACCGTTGAGTTGTATTCGCCGGACCAGGGCGAGCCAGCGCGGGTGGACTGGGACACGGAGCTGTTCCGGACCATCAACGCCGTTGTCAAAGAAGCGATGGAAGACGCGATTGTGGTGCCCGGGATGACCATCGGGGGGACCGACAACCGGTTTCTTCGGGAGCGGGGAATCCCCGCCTATGGCTTCATCCCGTGCCTGCTGAGCCCGGATGAGCGGCGGGGATTTCACGGGAACAACGAGTTCCTGACAATTGAGAACCTGAACATGGGCTGCGAGTTGATGTACGAAGTTGTGCGGCGAATGGCGGGATAGAGGTTAGGGGCTAGAGGTTAGAGGTTAGGGATTAGAGGGGAGCCAGGAGGGACCAGAGCGAGTAGTCGCGGAATTGGCCGCGGACGAGTTTGTAGCCCCGCATCAGGCCTTCGCGTTCGAAGCCGAGCTTTTCCAGGACGCGCTCGGAGCGGCGGTTGCCGACCATGACGGTAGCTTCCACGCGATGGAAGCCGCCTTCAGCAAGTGCCCAATCCACGAGGATTCTGGCAGAGCGTGACATGAGCCCGCGGCCCCAGGCCTCGGGCGACAAGTCGTAGCCGATTTCGAGACGGCGGTTGCGGTCATCGACGTTGAAGAACCCGACCGAGCCGAGCGGTTCCCCGGAATCCGGGATGATGGCGTAGCGCGCCCATTTGCCGCTGAAGGCGCCGAGCAGGTTCTGCTCGCCGAAGGTGACCAGGCCGTCCATGGTCCAGCCATCGGAGCTGGTGGGCTCGATGACTTCCGGACGATTGAGGATGGGGAAGAGCGCCGCGGCGTCAGCGGGTTGGACCAGGCGCAGGCGCAGGCCTTCCGCGGCGAAGGATTCGGGGAACATCGAGGGATTGTAACTGGTGCGCCCGGGGCGTTCGGACGTAGGGTTCGGATGTGACCGAACGCCAACGAAGGGCCCGGATTCTCCTCATCTGCGGGCTGGCCACGTTCGCGTTGGTTGTGGTGATCGGGCAGTTCTGGCTGATGTCGGTGCTGAGCTGGACGCACCGCGAACCGCCGGCCGACAGCCTCATCGGGTTCAACTTCAGCTGTGACCAGGCCGAATACGTCCTCCTGGAGAGACCGAACGACCCTACGAGCTACGTTTCGGATGACCGGCCGGGGCGGGCCGAATGGTGCGCTTCGGTGTTGGACAGGCTGTTTGCGGAGACAGGGGCGCAAGCGGTGCGGCTTTCGATTCAATGGGACGAAGTGGAGCCGCGGGAAGGCGTGTTCGACTACGCGGTCCCGGACGCGCTCATCGCGTCAGCCGCGCGGAACCACGCGACGGTGATGCTTTCCGTGGGAATGAAGGCGCAGCGGCACCCGGAGTACTACATCCCGGATTGGGCGCTGGCGGGGCTGGATCTTCCGAACGGGGCAGTGGTCTCGGATGAGCCGCACCTTCGGGATCTCGCGCTGGCAATGGTCGAGCGGACGGTACAGCGCTACATGAATTCGACGACGGTGGACTCGTGGGGAGCCGAGAACGAGGCGTACATCGCGTCGCATCGCAGCGACCGGTGGTCATTGAGCCCGGACTACGTGGCGCAGGTGGTGAAAACGATCCACGGGAACGACCCTCAGCGTCGGCCGGTTTCGATTAACCATGCGCAGCACTTTGTGATGGACCAGCGCTGGCGCAATGCCGTGCGGGACAGCGACGTCCTGGGCCAGAGCATGTACCCGGCGCGCAACGGCCAGGTGTTCGGGGTTCGGCTGGTGGCGAACATCATGGAGATCGGGCCCTTGATGCCGAACTACGCGTACCAGGCAAAGACGGCAGTGAAGGCCGGGAAGCAGTTCTGGGTGACGGAGTTGCAGGGGGAGCCGTGGACGGACGTGGATTCGCGGCTGATTACGCCTTCGAACCCGTCGCACAACCTGACGGCGGATGGATTGCGGGAGAACATCGGGTACGCACGGCGCACCGGGGCCGCCCGCATCTATCTGTGGGGCGCGGAGTGGTGGCTGTATCAGCAGGGCCTGGGCGACAACTCGTGGCTGGCGGTGGTGCGGGAAGCCCTTTCCGGCGAGTGAGCGGTGCCGGCTGCCAGGCGGACGGCATTGGCGATGAGATTGGTGGTTTCGATCTGCATGGAGAAGTAGGCGAAGGCCCCGGCCTCTTCGTACAGGCGGCGCTCGGCGACCATGGCCGTCGGCGAGATGAGGATCACCCGGGTGCCCTCTTTCACCAGCCTCCGGCAGTCCAGGAGGGAGCAGGTGCCGGGGGTGGCGACCACGATCGCGCCCGTGCCCTCATCCGGTTCGCCGGTTTCTACGGTGAAGCCCGGGAGGAGGTCAGAGAGTGCCTGCTCAAGCGCCCGGCCCAACCGGGCATTGGGCACTGAAACCACGACGTTGGCTGCTTCCACGTCCTTAGTGTCGAGGGGAGCGCTGGTCGCGGGCATGGCCACGCGGCCAGAACTTCTCGCCCGGTCGTCCGTGAACTGTCGCGAACTGTAATGAAGGGGCGAAGGGGCTAGAATGCTGCAGCATGGATCAGGCGTCTTCTGCCGCGGAGCCGATCGAAGTCCTTTCGAGCTTGAGCGAGATGGCTATCACCAGCGAGTTGCTGGCGGGTAGTGCGGACCTCAACGAGATACTGCAGCGCCTTGCGCAGCGGGCCCGGGAGATAACGCGGGCGGACTACGCGGCGATTTCGACCTTTGATGACGCCGGGATCCTGACGCGGTTCATCTACACGGGCATTTCGGATGACGCGGCGCGACGGCTGGGCGACCCACCGAAGGGCCGCGGTCTGCTGGGGGAACTGGCTAAGTGCGAGCGGCCGTTGCGCCTTTCGCATCTGCAGACGCATGACGCGTCATCCGGCTGGCCGGCGGGGCACCCGGATATGGACGCGTTCCTCGGGGCGCCGATCCGGGCCGGCGGGCGCACTATCGGCTCGCTGTATATGACACGGACACGGGGCCAGGAGCCGTTCACTGAAGCGGATGAGGCGGCCGCGGCGGTGCTTTCGCTGCAGGCCGCGGTCAGCCTTGCATCCGGGTTGGCGCGGGAGCGGAGCAACCGGTTGTTCCTGCTGGAGGAACGGGCACGCATTGCACACGACCTGCACGACGGCACGATCCAGACGCTTTACGCGCTCGGCCTGGAGTGCGACTCGCTGGCGAACCGGCAGGATTTTCCGAATGAGGCGCGCGAGGCGCTCGCCTCGGTTGTGACCCGGTTGAACGAGCTGATTGGGGACATTCGCGGCTACATCACGATGCTGGAAGCGGCCACGACATCGGCGGAGCCGGAGCTGACGCGCGACCTGGCATTCATCATCAGGCAGATCGTGCCACCTTCGATCGCGACGGTGGTGAACATCTCGGCGGCGGCGTTGCAGCAGTTCAGCCTGCGGGAGACCGAAGACCTCCTCTATATCGCGCGCGAAGGGCTGAGCAACGCGATGCGGCACGGGGCGCCTTCGAAGATCGCGGTTGATTTGCGGCAGAGCCAGGACGCGACGGTGCTGACGGTGCAGGACAACGGGGTTGGATTTGACCAGGCGACGGTCCGCAAGGGCCTCGGGAGCGTTACCATGCGAACGCGGGCAGACCGGCTAGGCGCCGAGCTGACCGTGATCGGGATCCCGGGCATGGGCACAACCGTCCGTGTTTCGATCCCGCAAGCCCTCGGGGGAGAGGAAGACGATGACTGAGACGACGATCCGCGTGTTGCTGGCTGACGACCATGACCTGGTCCGCCAGGGTTTGAAGACGGCGCTGCGATCCCACCCGGAATTCAACGTGGTGGCCGAAGCGCGAGACGGCGAGGAAGCGATCCGCGAGGCGAAGAAGGCGAGGCCGGACCTCGTGGTGATGGATGTCCGGATGCCGAAGCTGACGGGGATTGAGGCGTGCCGCGAAATTCGTTCGGCCTTGCCGGACTCGCACGTCCTGATCCTGACGTCCTACGGGGATGAGCGCGCCGTGATGGCGGCCATCATCGCGGGAGCGAGCGGGTTCATCCTGAAGGAAGTGAACACCGCTGACCTCATCGGAGCGATGCGGACGGTTGCCGGCGGCGGGAAGATGCTGGATGCGGCGTCTTCGGCCGCAGTGATCGAGCAGATCCGGCGCGGGAACGTGGTGAGCGAGGAGGACCGCCTCGCCCAGGCGTTGAGCGAGCGGGAGCAGAAGATCCTCGAGCTCATTGCGGACGGCTACACGAACCGCGAGATTGGCGACCAGCTGTACCTCAGCGAGCGCACGGTGAAGCACCACGTGAGCGACATCCTCGGGAAGCTGGGGCTGACGCGGCGGGTGGAGGCGGCTGCGTTCGCGATCCGCCGGGCGGCGACGCACCCGCAGGACTAAGCGAATCCAAGGGCGGGCGGCGGGCGCCAGACAGGTGACCTGCGCGTCCCACGTTAACGCTCTTTACCGTCAGATCACTGCCTGCAGACCGTATACTGGTAGCAGGAGGTTATCCAACTCTCGAACATGAATTTCGTCAAAACCACTGTGCTGCTGGCTACGCTCACTGGCCTGCTCGTGGCAATCGGTGGGCTAATCGGCGGGCCGGCGGGGCTCGTCCTGTTCCTCATCCTGGCGGGGGTGATGAACTTCATCGCGTATTGGTTCAGCGACAAGATGGCGCTGAAGATGGCGGGCGCCCACGAGATCACGGAATCCGAGGACCCGCACCTGTTCAGCATCGTCCGTGAAGTGGCGGAAGCTTCGAAGATGCCGATGCCACGGGTTTACGTGGTCAACACGGATTCGCCAAACGCGTTCGCGACGGGACGGAACCCGGAGCACGCAGTGGTGGCGGTTACCACCGGCATCCGGCGAATCCTGACGGACCGCGAGCTTCGGGGCGTCCTCGGGCACGAAATGGGCCACGTGCGCAACCGCGACATCCTCACGAGTTCCATCGTGGCGACGGTGGCGGGCGCGATTTCGATGATTGCGCAGATGCTCATGTGGTCGAGCATTTTCGGTGGGCGACGGGACAACCAGAACCCGCTGATCACGCTCGTGGTGATCCTCATCGCGCCGATTGCGGCGACGATGATCCAACTGGGGATCAGCCGGCAGCGGGAATACGCGGCGGACCAGACCGGCGCGGAGGTCACGGGCGATCCGGAAGCGCTGGCGAGCGCCCTGGAGAAGCTGCAGCGGGGCGTGGCGATGCGTCCGATGGAAGAATCGCCGCGACAGGAAGCAGTTTCGGCCCTGTACATCGTGAAGCCGTTCAGCGGGACCGGCGGCATGGCCAACCTGTTCAGCACGCACCCGCCCCTGGAAGAGCGGATCCGGCGGCTTCGCAACATGCGCTAACGGTTCGCGAAAGGCGCTGGCACACATTGAGAAGGCGGTCCCGAACGGGACCGCCTTCCTGGTTGTTGGGGGCCTGGGCGGGCTACGCCACGAGCTAGCTCCCGCCGATGTTTACAAACGCGTGGGTGCGATTTCTACCTTGCCCGACAGGCTGCGCGTGCGGCATGTCAAATGGAAAATCATGTTGCCGTTCGTGCTGCTGACGGGCATGTTCGCGCTTTTCGCTACCCGGAATATCACGGGACTCGTGGCCTCATCGCTGGACGAGAAGCTCCGCGGTCAGCTTGTCTCGGAGGCACAGCACGCCGCGGACGAGTTCGCGAAACAAGAGCGGGACAACCTCGAAGTGGTCCGCGCCGTGGCGTTCACAGAGGGCGTCAGCGACGCAGTGGGTGAGCGGGACGGCGAACGATTGCGGGCGCTGGTCGCGCCTTACGCGGCAAACACAAACCTCGATGGCATCGAGATTTACGCCCCGGACGGGGAGCGCCTCTACGGGCAGCGGCAGGCCGGGGACGGCACCGGAAACGTGTTCCTCCCAGTGGAGCAGGCGCCGGCCGGCTGGACTGCGGTTCGCGATGCAGCTGCGGGCCGGAGCGACGCGAGGGGAGACAAATGGGCGCAGCTGGCGCAAACGCCAGACGGCGTGCTGCTGGTGACAGCCGGGCCAATCAAAGACGATTCGGGCAGGGTGGTTGGAGCGGTCGCGGTCTCGACTCGGGTCAGCACGATTCTGCTGCACATCAAGCGGACGGGCCTCGGCGAAATCACGACGTTCGACACGGGCGGTGAACTGCTCGGTTCGACGTTCGATGTGGCGGACGCGGGCCCCCAGAACGGCTTTTTCCGTGGTTCCGGTGAGCCCGGGAACGGGTCACGGGGGGACGGCGCCGTTCTGGGACGGCAGTATTCGTTTTTGAATAGCGACTTGCGGCTGCGCGGAGAAACGATCGGGAGTGTCTCGGTCGCGCTTTCGACGGACACGGTGAGCGAGGCTAGCGCGTCGGCTCGGCTGCGGATGAGCCTGATTTTCACCGCGATCACCGTTGCCGTGCTGGTCATTGGCTGGGCGGTGGCGCGCAACCTCACGTCCCCACTCGGGCGGCTAGTCAACGCCGCGCGGGCGGTTTCGGACGGCGACTTGAGTGCGCGGTCCAACGTGAGAACGCGGGACGAGATCGGCGAACTGGGGGCGAGCTTCGATGCTATGGCGGAACGGCTCGAGCGCCAACACATCGCGACGATCGGAGCGCTTGCTTCGGCGATCGATGCGCGGGACCCGTATACAGCCGGGCACTCGGTGCGCGTGGGCGACCTTTCGTTCGAGCTCGGGCGGGAAATGGGTTTGCCGCGGGCTTCGCTCCACCACCTGAGGGTGGGAGGTCTGTTGCACGACATTGGGAAGATCGGCATCCGAGACACGGTGCTGCTTAAGCCGGGGAAGCTCGACGAAGACGAACGGCGACTGATCGAACAGCATCCGACGATTGGTTTGCGGATCCTGGAATGGGCGGAACTGCCGAAGGAAGTGCTCGAGATCGTTGGCGGTCACCACGAGCGGTTGAACGGCGGCGGGTATCCACTGGGGCTGAGCGCGGACGAGCTCTCTGTGTTCCCGAGGATCACCGCCGTGGCGGACATGTACGACGCGTTGACGACGGACAGGCCGTACCGGCGGGGCCTGAGCCCGCAGGAAGCGTTGCGAATGCTCTGGCGCGAGGCGGAGAGCGGCATAGTGGACCCAGAGGTGGTGGCGACACTGCGGAGGTTCGCGCGGCAGTGGGAAGAGCGGCGGCCGGGCCAGGGCGCACATGCGTTCAATTGGATAGACAGCCTGGAAGCGTTGCGAGGGCGCGGTGCAGACGTCGCCTAGTCCGGTCAACGTGGTATCGATGGCTGCGATCACGGTGGTGACGTTCGCGGCGTCGTACCTCGGAACCGCCAGCGCGAGCGGTAACCATGGGGTGACCGCGGACCTGAGTTCGCACGTGGACGTGGACTATTCGGTCACGGAGCAGGAGGCGAAGTTCGCGCCGCTGAAGCCGGCGATCATTGAGGCGGCGCGGCAGGATAAGGCCGTGGATGACGCCATGGTGGCTTCGCCAACCGTCAGCCGGGCGGGCGGGACGCCGACTCCTACACGGACGCCCACTGCGCATGCGACCGCGACTTCGGCCGCGGACACAGGCACGGCGACGCCGAGACCGGGCGCGGCACCGACCTCCACGCCAAGAGCCTCGGCAACGACTCCGCCTGGAGGCAGCGCGACATCCGCGGCGCCGACGTCTTCTGTGCCGGGCGGAGCGCCTTCTGCGACCGTTCGGGGAAACACGACGACGCCCAGTACTCCTAAGCCGACGGCGGCAAGCACATCCACGCCGATGCCACCGACGGCCACGCCGGTTCCTGGCGGAAACAGCAATGGCAGCGGGGGCAATGCCACTCCGGGAACGGGAGGCGGCAACGGAAGCGGCAATGGCGGGAATCCCACTCCGGGAACGGGCGGTGGCGCTGGAAACGGCGGGAGTGCCACGCCGGGAAGCGGAAATGGAAATGGCCCAAGTTCCACGCCGGGAAGCGGCAATGGCAATGGAAATGGCCCAAGTTCCACGCCGGGAAGCGGCAACGGGAATGGAAATGGCCCAAGTTCCACGCCGGGAAGCGGCAACGGGAATGGAAACAAGCCGAAATAACCGGTACCGATGGGCGGGCAACTCTGCCCAGACGGTTGCTGACGGAGAGCGGCCGGGCGGATTACCCTTGGTGCAATGACCGCTCCGGAAACGGTTTCCACGCCGCTGACAAAACTGGCCGATGAGTACCAGGCCTGGTGGATCGACCTGCTGGGCGAACACAACCACATTGGCGGCGCGGAGGCGACACGCTGGCTGCTGGAACGGGCAGAGCTCGGCCCGGGAAAACGCATGCTCGATTGCGGTGCGTTCGTTGGTGCGGCAGCTCGGCTGGCAGCCGAACAGACAGGGTGCGAAGCGGTGGCGGCCGACCTGAACCTGGACTTCCTCTCGGCTGGCAAACAGATGCCTTCCGGCGAACTGGTGCGCTGGGTTTCGGCGGATAGTGGGCGGCTGCCGTTCCGGGACGGCGCTTTTCAGAGCGTCTGGGCGATGGACACGTACATCTCAACCCGGGAACTGGGGCGGGTGGCGGCGCAGACCGGCGCGACGCTGTGCCTCTGCTGCGAAGTACCGGTGGATGGCCGCGGCGGCGTGGAAGCGTTCATCGACGAGTGGGCTGAATCCGGCTGGTCACTTGCCGCCCACAAAGAGATCAGCAACGACGCGACGGTCGCATGGCGGACGGCCGAGGCGGAGATGGTCAGGCATCGGCCGCACTATGAGGCGCGCTACGGCACGCGGCCCTACCTGCGGCAGCTGGATATGTTGATGGCGATGGTGCAGAGCTATGAGCGGCACGAACAGGGGCACGGGCTGTTCGTCTTCCGGCGATAGCAGGACTAGCCGGCGGCTGAGGCCGGCGCTTCGGTCTTGCCCGAGGCGTAGTGCGACTGCCCCGCGAGTTCGGCGGCCGCTGCTTCGCGGCTGGTGGTGTCAATGCGGCGAAGGGCCCGGCTGGCGAAGAAGATAATCAGCGCCAGGACGGCGGTCGCGACAGAGGCGCTGGCAACCGCGACGCGGACGCCGAAGGCCTCGGCGACGGCGCTGACGGGAAGTGTGCCGAGCGGAGTCAGGCCGAAGGTCATCATCATCAGGCTCATCACGCGCCCGCGGACTTCATCCGGGATGAGGAGCTGGATGATGGTGCCGTTGGTGGTGTTGAACACATTTGCGAAGACGTCGGCGATGAGGACCAGGGGCAAGGCGAGCAGGAACCAGGGACTAAACGCAAAGAGGAACAGCGTGGCGGCGAAGGCGAGAAGGCTGGCCATCATGAGGCGGAGCTTGGTCTGGGATTCGCCTGCCCAGGCGACGTAAAGCGACCCGAGGATGCCCCCGACGCCAGCGAAGGCCTGGAGCACGCCGAGACCGCCATCGCCGACCTTCCAGATGTCTTCGGCGAAGACGACCAGGAGCGACTGGAAGGGCATGGCGAGGAGAATCGGGACGATCGAGAGGATCATGAGGGCGCGAACAGGAGGGTCACTGGCGACGTAGCGCATGCCGCCCATGAGTTCGCGGAGGACGGGCTTCTGGCCGGCTCCTTCGGCGGGAGGAGACTGGGAGACACGGGACATGGAGACGAGCGCGGTCCCGTAGAGGATGACGGCCATCAGGTAGACCCACTTCACGTTCGTGACGGCGACGATGAGCCCGGCGAGAACGGGACCAACGACGCGGGCGGCGTTCATGCCTCCCATCTGGAGCGCCATCGCGTTGCTGAGGCCCTGGCGGCCGACGATGTTGGCAACGATTGCCTGGCGTGCGGGCATGATGAACGGGAAGAGACAGCCCATGAAGAAGACGACGACGAGCAGGTGCCAAAATTCGAGGCGGTTGGTGAGGAGCAGGGCGAGCACTATCAGTTCGTTGAAGAGCAACAGCGCCTGACCGGTCATGATCAGGCGGCGTTTTTCCACGCGGTCGGCGATGACGCCGCCGAAGGGCGAGACGACAAGCATCGGGATGGCGACCATGAGGTTGATGGCGCCGAGCGCGAGCTTACTGCCGGTCAGGTCATAGGCGAGGATGGAGCGCACCAGGAACTGGCCGTTCATGGCGAAGAAGAAGGCGATGTTCGAGGCGTAAAGCCAGCGGAACTGCTGATGCTTGAGCGATGCGAACGGGCCGCCGGAAGGGCCTTGCTGGGGGACTTCGAAGACCGGCGGCATTTGATTAGCGTAGCACGAAATACTGATCCGACTTCACGCTGGTTACCAGTTTCTATAGACGTCGGCGGTGTGACGAGGCGGCGCGGGCGGTACCCAGGCGAGCCGCTGTGCCTCGCTCATCGGGACCATGCCGAGCAGCGAGTACATCGGCGCGGGCAAGCCGTCGCGAATGCGCCGGGGCATCTCCCAGAGAAGCGCGATGGAACCGATGAAGAGCGCGATCATCCCAAGGATGCTGAGCACGTCCAGGAGGTCTGAATCTGGGCCCGCCTGGCTGAGGATGGCGTCGCCTGCGAGCGTGAAGTTGAGGAAGTTCCAGGCCCCGTGGATCAGCACTCCGACGAAGTAGAGAAGCGCGAACTTCGGTCTTCCGCGGAGCACACCGTAGACGCCTAGCGCGGAGAAGCCGGTGGCGGCGGAATGGATGGCGCCAGTACCGGCGCGGGCGGTGGCGAAGAGCCACCAGTCGTGGCCGAGCTGTTGGCGGCTAATTTCAGCGGGATTGATGACGGACAGGCTGTTCTGGAAGGTTTCGAGGATGTTGAAGCCGGCGCCGGCGAGGACGCCCCAGAGGAAGCAGCGAGCAGCGCGGCCTTTCCGGAAGAAGAAGAAGGAGACGAGCATGCCCTTCCAGAACTCCTCGTTCAGGGGGGCGACGACGGAGAGGACGCTGATATCGAAGGCGATGCCCCAGGCACGGGGGAGGGTCGGCAGGTTGTCGCTGATTTCGAAGGCATCGCCGCTGCCCTGCCAGTGGATGAGGAACGCGGCCCCAAAGATGAGGTAGAGCGTGTTGATGATGCCGCCGACGGTGGTTGCGCCGATAGCGCCGTAGATGATGCCGGATGACCATTCGCGCCAGCTCAGCGGCCAGACCCAGGCGTTGAACTTCAGGTAGCGCTGGGAGACGACGAGGGCGATGGCGAGCGAGGGAATGCTGACGATCAGGAGGTTCGTGAGCGGGAAGAGCCAGGGCAGCGTCTCCGGGTGGTTGACCTGGAGCTGACCAATGGCGACGAGGGCGGGGAAGGCGGCCACCATCAGCGGGGCGAGCCATTTCCAGCGGGGGAGCGACATCGCGGAGGAGCCCACGCCACCGAGAGCGGACGCAGCCTGATAGGCAAGGATCCCGCCGAGTGAGAGCGTCACAAACGCCGTCCCGAGGGCGACGTTGATATCAAAGAGACGCTGGCGCTCATCGCTGCTGACATCGGCGAGGAGGGCGAGGGCCGCGAAGCCGTTGAGGAACGCGAAACTGCCGACAACAACCGCTCCACCGAGCACGAAGGAACGGCGACGGCTGATTGGGGCTACTCCTCGAAGCGGGTGACCGTGCCGGCCGAGACGACGAACCGGGCGGCGGCTTTCGTCATGACGTCGCGCAGACGGTCAGGGTCGGCAGTGGTGACCAGTACCTGCTGGAAGGTATCGATGAATTCGAGGACACCACGGCGGCGCCGAGCATCGAGTTCGCTGAGCACGTCATCGAGCAAGACGACGGGATCATCGCCGAGGGCGCGGCGCAAGTAGCTGGCTTCGGCGAGGCGCATGGACAGCGCAGCTGTGCGCTGCTGTGCGCGGGACGCGAAGGAGTCAGCGGGCATGGCATCGATTTCGACCTGGACGTCATCGCGGTGGGGGCCGACGAGGGTGGCGCCGGCGTTGATTTCGCGGGTCCGGAGGTTCTGGAGGGCGCGGAGCATGCGCGCGGTCCATTCCGAGTCATCGATCGGCACGTCCGGGTGATCCAGGCCACCGAGAGACGGCTTGTAGGTGAGCTGAAGGTCTTCCAGACCATCGCTGAGGCGCTCCATCTGCTGCTGAGCCTGGGGCACGATGTGGCCGAGGGCGTCAGCGCGAGCCCAGAAGATGAGTCCGCCGGCATGGGCGAGCTCCTGGTCCCAGAAGTTCAGTTCCTGGGCGCTGGCTTCGCGGGCCTGGATGCGCTTGAGGAGGCTGTTTCGCTGCTGGAGCACCTTCTGGTACTTCTGCATGGCGCGGAGGTAACCGCGGTCCACCTGGGAGATCATCATGTCCAGGTAGCGGCGGCGCATGAGCGGCGGGCCAGCGACGATTTCGATATCGAGCGTAGTGAAGAGGACGGCACAAAGCTGGCCGACAGCATCGGAGGCCTTACGCGGGACGCCGTTGACGCGCACGCGCTTGCCGGCGCGATGGCTCGGGTCGGTGGTGCGGCCGACTACAGCGAGTTCGAGCTGGAGGTTGCCGGCTGAGCGTTCGACTTCGGCGGCCAGGCGAGCGACGGGAAAATCAGTCTGGACGATGTCCGAGCGCACAAGGTCGCTATCGTGGCTGGCTCGGCTGCTGCGGAGTGTCGAGAGCAGGTATACGGCCTCGAGGAGGTTGCTCTTGCCCTGCGCGTTATCGCCCACGAAAAGGTTGAGCCCCTTTTCGAGCTTGGCCGCGGAACGCACATAGTTCCGGTAATTGGTGAGCTGAAGGTCAAAGATGTACACGGCTTATGCCTAGTATAGCCGAGGTTGTTAGCGTTGGGCTTACTTTTTTCGAAACTGCAACTTACCTACGAAAAGTCTGCAGGTACCGGTGAGGACTTCCGGCCGGCGACCAGCGATATGCGGCTGGCCGCCGCCCGTTGCCGGAGTCAGTGCCGGAAGTGACGGGTCCCGGTGAGCACCATTGTCACGCCGTACTTGTTGCAGCAGTCGATGCCGTCCTGGTCCCGGAGGGAGCCGCCGGGATGGACGATGACGGAAACGCCGGCCTGGCAGGCCTTCTCGATGGAGTCGCCCCAGGCGAAGGGGAAGAAGGCATCGCTGGCCAGGGTTGAACCCTTGACCTCGTCGCCGGCTTTTTCCATGGCGATTTCGACGCTTTTCACGCGGTTGGGCTGGCCGCTGCCCATGCCGAGCAGGCGGCCGTCCTTGGCGACGGTGATCGCGTTGCTTTTCACGTGCTTCACGCAGCGCCATGCGAACTTGAGGTCTTCCAGCTCCCGGGCCGTGGGCTGGCGTTCTGTGACGACCCTGAATTCGATGTCCTCGGGCGTGCGGTCATCGCTGTCCTGGGTGAGCCAGCCACCGCCGACTTGCCGGTAGGCGCGGCCACCTGGCTTGTGCGGCTGCGCTTCGAGGATGCGCAGGTCCTTCGATTTGCCCTTGAGGACGGTGAGGCCTTCCGGCGTGTAGCCGGGCGCGACCACGATCTCGTAGAACATGCGCGTTTCGCCGTCGTTGGGGCTGCGGAATTCACGCAGTTCGCGGGCGAGCGCCTCATCAACGACGCGGTTGAACGCGACGATGCCACCGTAGGCGCTGGTGGCATCAGCGCGAACGGCGAGGCGGTAGGCCTCGAGAATGTCTTCGCGGGTGGCGACGCCACAGGGGTTGGTGTGCTTCACGACGACGCAAGTTGGACCGGTGAAGTCGTTGACGCAGTTCCAGGCGGCATCGGCGTCCAGATAGTTGTTGTAGGACATCTCTTTGCCGTGATGCTGCACCGCCGTAGCGATGCCGCCGCGGCCGAACTCGCGGAGCGACTGGTCCGTGTAAAAGGCGGCGGACTGGTGGGGATTCTCGCCGTAGCGGAGCGGCTCGACGAGTTGGAGGGGGATCGTGACCTGGCCGCGGGGCTTCTGCTGGGCCTCCGGCGTGAAGCGGCTGAAGAGCCACTCGGAGACCTGGCTGTCGTAAGTGGCGACGTGGGCGAAAGCCTGGTAGGCGAGATGCAGGCGGCCTTCGGCGCCGAGGTCGTTGTTCTGGAGGTGTTCGAGGACGGATCCGTAGTCGTTCGGGTTCACGACGACGATGACGTCGTTGTGGTTCTTGGCGGCGGCGCGAAGCATGGTGGGGCCACCGATATCGATGTTCTCAATGCCTTCTTCGAAGCTGACGCCGGGCTTCGTCACGGTGGCGACGAACGGGTAGAGGTTGCAGCAGACGAGGTCAATGCCGGTGATGTTGTGTTCGGCGAGGGCGGCCATGTGGGCGGGCAGGTCGCGGCGGGCGAGGATCCCGCCGTGGACCACGGGATGCAGGGTTTTGACACGGCCATCCAGCATTTCGGGAAAGCCAGTGATGTCTTCGACTTTTCGGACGGGGATGCCGGCCTTTTCGAGGGTGGCGAAGGTACCGCCGGTGGAGACAATCTCCCAACCGAGGTCCACGAGGCCACGGGCGAAGTCTTCGATGCCAGTCTTGTCGTAAACGCCGAGCAAAGCGCGCACGGAACTACCCTCCGGGTGTTCAGGACTGAGGCGCGAGGACTGAGGACTGACTGATCCTGGCCTGCAGCGCCCCAGAGGGACGAAAAAGGCCTCGTGCGCGGCGTATGCGACGAGACCTTCGGCCCAGGCGAGCGACCATGCGATATGCGGACCGGGCTCCCTCGTGGTGCTCCACGAACTCGCCAGTTACCCGGAGTGGGGATGATAGCACGGGGAGCGAGCCCTGGGGCTATCAGGCGTGAGGTTCGGCTGGTTCCGTTTCGACCGGGAACTGGCGGGTTGCGTGGGTGTCGTAGTCCATGCCGTAGACCTTGCGAAGGTCAGCGGCGGCTGCGAGGGCGCGCTTGCCGAAGGGGCTGGCTGACCATTCGCCCTCTTCTCCGGGCATCGGCTCAAAAGCGTGGAGGACGATGCCTTCCAGCAGATGGCCGAGGCTGATGCCCTCGAATTCAGCGAGGCCCTTGAGGACTTTGACCATGCGTTTTTCCATGCGGATGCCGAGTTGGACGCGTTCGAAAGGTTCGGGGTTACGGTTGCCATGTTGTTTGTCCTTTTGTCCCTTGGGACATAGGTACCATGATAGCTGGCCTGAGGTTTTTGGCAAGAGTCGTGTGTTGGAGTGAAGGTGATGTGGCGGAGCGGGCGAGCGGGCGCTTCCGCACCCGCCTCTGACGAGCGTGGTTGGGCGGTCAATGTTGCGCTGGGACCAGTGCGGCCAGCCTCGCTGACGCTCGGTGTACTGAGGGAGGTGCGTGTGTGGGAGC
>CAZKZR010000011.1:0-17646 GCA_964557245.1 uncultured Anaerolineaceae bacterium
CGCGGCTCGCGTTTTTCAGCTTCTTACCGATGACGATCACTATCTCGCCTTCCGGCTCCACGTGGACCGCGTCCGAGGGAAGGACGATGTCGTCGCCGGGGCCGGCGATGCTCGCCAGCGGCTTGAAGAACAGAGTCGGCGGGTCCGGTACCGGCCGACCGTTGAGGTGGCTTGAGTAGTTCAGGCCGACGCAGACGATGGAGCGTGGCTCGCAGGGCGGGAGCAGCCGCACGGCTTCGAGCGCCAGGCGCTCACCGGTTGCCTTCGCGGATTCCCAGAACGGCTCCTCGATGACCCGGATGGTCTGACCGTCGAGCTGGCCGGCGCCTTTGCTACCGTCTTTGCGTTCGAACCGTACGTAGTTGGCCATGGCCGCCACCCCCGAGATAGTTCGCCGAGTCTACCGGAGCCGCCGGGTAACGTCGTTCGCCGCTACCACTGGTTCCAGTGGGTGATGGTGGATACCGGCGGCCGTTCGGCGCGCTTGAAGTCGGTGCCTTTTGTGTAGCCCACCGGAAGCAGCGCAACCTGGAGCACGTTGTCCGGGATGCCGAGGATGGCCGCCGCTTCCTTCTCGTGGACCAGGTGCAACGTCGTGAGCGCCGAGCCCAGCCCGCGCGAGCGCAACGCGAGCTGGAAGCTCCAGACCGCAGGGAAGATCGAGCCCATCGAGCTGACGACGTTCAAGAGCGGCGAACCCTCGGGCGGGCGACCCTGTACGCAGGGGATCACGAACACGGGCGCGCGCTCAAGGTTCTGCGCCAGGTACTCGGCGGAGTCGTAAACGCGGACGGTCTGGTCGTCGCCCTTCTGTTTCGCGCGTTCGGCTGATGAGCTGAGGTAGACGTTCGAAGTCGCGCGATAGAGGTCGGCAATCGCCTTCTTCTTGTCGGCGTCATCGACGACCACCCAGCGCCAGGTCTGGCTGTTCGAAGCGGTCGGCGCCTGGATTGCGAGCTCCAGGCACTCTTCGATGACGCTGCGCGGCACGGGCCGGTCGAAATCGAGTCGCTTGCGCACCGCCCGTGTGGTCGCGAGCAGTTCGTCAGTCATGTTCAGGTCGAATTCCATGGTCCCTCCGGGTGTGTGGGCGAGTTTAGCGGCGGTGGTCATTCGACGAGGCGAACGGCGAGTGTCGCTTCAGGTTGAGCGGCGGAGCGAGCAACGATGATCTCGAAGTCGCCGGGTTCAGCGACCCAGGCATGGACGCGCGGATCCCAGGCTTCGAATGCCCGTGGGGGCAGGGCGAGCGTCAGGTTTGCGCTCGCGCCGGGTTCGAGAGTGACGCGCGAAAAGGCCCGCAACTCTTTGTCCGGCCGTAAGAGCGAGCTCTTGAGGTCGCGTACGTAAACCTGGACGACTTCGGAACCCTTCCGGGCGCCGGTGTTCGTGACCGTCAGGGAAACGTTCAGCGATTCGCCGGCGCGGAATTCCGCGCGGTCGAGGGCGATTGAGGACCAGGCGAATGTTGTATACCCCAGGCCGTGGCCGAAAGGAAATAGCGGCTCGATGCCGGTGCGGTCGAATGCACGATAGCCAACGAAGATGCCTTCGCCGTAGCTGACGGCGCCGGCTTCACCGGGATAGGTCACGTTCGAAGGGTGGTCTTCGACGCGGTTGGCGAGCGTCGTAGGCAGGCGGCCAGCGGGCTCGGCCTCGCCGGTTAGGATCTCGGCGAGCGCGTCGCCGCCCTCCTGGCCCGGGTACCAGAGTTGCAGGACGGCCGGGACATCGGCGAGCCAGGGCATGGCCACCGGCGAACCCGCGTTGATTGCTACGACGGTCCTGGGATTGGCGGCGACAACACGGCGGACCAGTTCGTCCTGGGCTCCGGGCAGGTTCAACGTCCGGCGGTCCGTACCTTCGGCTTCCCACTCGGGGGTGAGGCTGACCACGACGACAGCGACATCCGCCTTGCGAGCCAACTCCACCGCGCGCTCCATCAGATCCGCTGCAATGGGCGGCTGGCAACCGACGGTGACGCCGAGGATGCCCGCGTGCGACGCCGACTGGTATTCGAGGACGACTTCATGCTCGCCGCCGGCTTCGAGCATCAGCGACGCTCCCTTTTCCGCGCTGCCGGCGCCGTAGAACGTTGTCCCCGGCGTTTGCGAGGTCCAGTTGTCGACCACCAGCGCGCCACCGACGAGGAGCCGCGACAAGCCTGCGCTGGAGAGGGTGAAGCGATGCTCGCCGGTTGATTCTGGTACGAACGTGCCGCGCGCCCGCAAGGAGAATTGCCCTTCCACAGGAGTGGAGTTTGCGAGCCAGCGGAGTTCGAACCGCGGCGCGGCAGCCTTCGCCTGCGGAGCGCCTTCGAAATCGGTTCCTGCGAAGTATTCGACGGAGACGCCGGCCTTCAAGCCCGCGGCGAGGATCGGGGTGCGCCGGTTGATGGTCACCCCGGGTTCGTGCTCCACGCGCTGCTCGGCGTCCAGCCGCTTGCGGAGCGCCGCGGCGAGCGAGGTAGTGTGGTGAGGCTCAACCGCGGAGCTGCCGCCGCCCATCATGCAGAGAAGGTCGGCGTGCGGGCCGATGAGTGCGACGACCGCGTCTGGCTCGAGTTCGAGCGGGAGGAGTCCCCCTTCGTTCTTCAGCAGCACGGTGGACTCGATGGAAGCGCGGCGGATGAGGTCTCTGTGCTCCGGAAGGTCAACCGAGCGTTCTTCGGCCTCAGCCGGGCCATCGAGCGCACCCGTGCGGATCGCCAGGCGCAGCAGCCTGCGCACCTTGTCGTCGAGGATGGCGGCCGGGATGTCTCCCGAATTAATCGCCTCCAGGAGACGCCGGCCGAGGAAGCGCGGACGCCCGGGCATTTCAAGGTCCAGGCCGGCTTCGGCGGCGGCGAGGCTATACGTGCCCCACCAGTCCGACATCAAGAGCCCATCGAATCCCCAGTGCTGCTTGAGCAGGGAGGTCAGTTCGGCGTTTTCCGAAGCGCTGGTGCCGTTGATGCGGTTGTAGGCAGTCATCGCAGCCCAGGCCCCTCCCTCGTGAATGACGTCATCGAAGGGAGCAAGGTAGATCTCGTGGAGGGCGCGCTCACCAACCTCGGAGGAGATGGTCATGCGCTCGAACTCAGAGTCGTTGCAGACGAAGTGCTTGGCGGTGGCAGACACCCCCTGCGATTGAACGCCCTGCACGAACGCAACGCCAATGCGGCCGACGAGATAGGGGTCCTCGGAGTAGCACTCGAAGTTGCGGCCGGCGAGTGGGTGACGATGGATGTTCAGCGTTGGCGCGAGGAGGACACTGCAGTCCTTTGTTTTCGCTTCCTGGCCAATCGCGGCGCCAACTTCGCGGACGAGTCCCGGGTCCCAGGTGGCGCCGAGGGCTGTGCCGCAGGGGAAGGCAGCGGCCGATTTCTCGCCGAAGGTACCACCACGAGCGCCGTGCGGACCGTCCGTGACCTTGATGGCCGGGATGCCCAGGCGGGGGACGGCGTTCGTCCGCCATGCATCCGCGCCACCGACGAGAGAGACCTTCTCATCCAGCGTCAGCCGTCCAATCAGATCTTCGATTCGAGCTTCGCCGGTGGAGTCGATCACGGGGGCCTCTCAGCCGAAGTACCGGCCGGGAGCGAAGTATAAGGACGCGCGCAGGCAGGATCAGGCGAGGCGGACGGCGTTCACTTAATCGTTATGATCACCATATAGACACGAACCCTAGCCGTGTTCGAATGCGATTCGTTTGGACTATATGTGTAAAAAACTGTGTCTATTCTTGACACGGTCTTGCCGGTCGCTATGGTGGGCCGGGAGCGATAAGTCAGCACCGGTTGGTGCAGAGGAGGGGTCTCGAAATGACGGAGCAGGCGAACTACTGGAAACGACGGTATGCGCGGCGCACACTATTTCGCGGCTCTGGCCTGGCTGTAGCCGGCCTTGGCGCCGCGGCCCTGGTCGGCTGCGGTGACGATGATGATGACTCCGGCGGCGAGCCGACATCCGCCGCAACCGTTCCCGGCGGCGCCACCGCCAGTGGCGAGACTCCGAAGCCGGGTGGCGTGTTCCGGATTCACATGGGTGGCTCGCCGCGCAGCCTGGACCCGCACTTCGATACGTTCCCGTACAACACCGCGGTAACGAACCTGACCAACGAGGCGATGCTCAAGTGGTCGCCGGACTTCTCGAAAATCGAGACTGAGTTGGCCGCCTCGCTCCCCGAGCAGCCGGACCCGCAGACGTTTACCTTCAAAGTGAAGCCGGGCATCAAGTTCCAGAACGTCGAACCGGCGAACGGCCGCGCGTTCACCTCAGCCGATGTGAAGTACTCGATCGAACGGCAGATGACCGACCAGGCGGGGAAGTTCCAGCACGCGTATTACTTTTTGAACAAGCTGGAAAGCATCACCACCCCGGACGAGTCCACGGTCACCATAAAGACCAAGACGCCGTATGCCCCGTTCCTGAGCTACATCGCGAGTCCCTGGACCGTAATGATCGACCGGATGAGCGTGGAGAAGTGGGGCGATCTCACGGAGCACGCGGTTGGGACGGGGCCATTCGTGTTCAAAGAGTGGCAGAAGGACGTGAAGATCGACCTGGTGAAGAACCCGAACTACCGGGATTCTTCTCTGCCTTATCTCGATGGCATCAGCTACGTCATCGCGATCGACCCGGATACAGCGGCAACGCTGTACATCAACAAGCAGGTCGATGCCGGCGTATTTGGCCAGGCGCAGCTTTCGCGCCTGAAGGACGCCCGTGCCAAGGATTCGGAGTACCGCGCCGTGCCCAGCCAGTTCTGGAAGCAGATGCGCATGATGCCGACGACGCAGGCCAAGCCGTACGTAGCGCCGTTCACGGACCCCAAGGTGCGCGAAGCGATCGTTCGGGCGGTTGATTCCCAGCAGGTGCTGGACCTGGTGTTCTCAAAGGACGGCGTGCCTGTCTACGGCCCCATCCTGCCGATCTATCCACTCTGGGCCCTGAAGCAAGATATCGCGCCGTTCGACCTGAAAAAGGCCAAGGACCTGATGGCGGCCGCCGGAAATCCCAAGGTCTCCGGTTCAATGATCTGGGCGACGGGTAGCCCGCAATCAGACCAGATCAGCGAAGTGCTGAAGGAACAGCTCTCGAAGATCGGCGTCGAGCTCACGCTGCAGCCGATGGAACTCGCGGCGTACTACAACCAGACCTACGCCTACGACTACCAGTTCTCCCATCACACGCCGCTGAACAACCCGGACCCGGACGAGAACCTCTCCGCGTATTTCGGAAGGTCCTCCACGTATTACAAGCACTACAACGAGGAAATCTTCGGCCTCATCGACAAGCAGTCTCAGGAGCTCGACACGGTCAAGCGGCAGCAAATCGTCCAGGACGCGCAGACGAAAATCGTGAACGAATTCGCCGTGAAGTTCATGTACACGACGAACAACCACATCTTCGTGGACAAGAAGATCAAGAACTGGTTCTTCCCCACGGACCTCTACGACGGCCGCAAGGCCACAGCCTGGATGAATGCGTAGGAGCCCGGCTCTGCCACTCGCGCCACGAACCCCGTGGCGCGAGTGGTTCCCCCTGGCACAGCACCGCCTATGACGACTTACATCCTGCGCAGAGTACTGCTCGCCATCCCCACCATTTTGCTGGTCATGTTCATGACCTTCATGATGCTTCGCCTCGTGCCTGGCAGCCTTGTCGATACGATGATGGCGGACCGGCCCTACGCGACCCCCGAGGATCGCGCCGAGCTCGAGTCCCAGCTCGGGCTCGATGAACCGATCCCTACGCAGTTCGTGAAGTACGTCTGGAACGTGGTCCGTGGTGACCTTGGCGTCTCGCCGTGGACGACCACACCAGTGACCACGGAACTGCGCAGGCGATTGCCGGTGACCGCCGAGTTCGGGCTGTTCGCCATCCTGATCGGGCTCTGCGTCTCACTCCCGATCGGCGTGCTTTCGGCCATCCGGCAAGACACGTTCACGGACTACATCGCCCGGAGTTTCGCGATCCTCGCCCTCTCCGTGCCGTACTTCTTTACGGCCACGCTGATCATCGTCTTTGGGCCCAAGTACGGCTGGACGCCGCCGCTCATCTACAAGGGCTGGACCGATGGACCGGTGTCGCACGTGTACTACTTCCTGGCGCCGGCGACGCTCCTCGGGCTATCGCTCGCCGGCGGCGTCATGCGCCTGACCCGGACGATGATGCTGGAGGTGCTTCGGCAGGACTACATCCGTACGGCCTGGGCGAAGGGGCTGCGGGAACGGTCGGTGATCTTCCGCCATGCGATGAAGAACGCGCTCATCCCGGTGATCACCATCGTCGGCCTCCAGGTGGGCACGGCCGTGAGCGGCACCATCATCCTCGAGACGATCTTCAACATGCCCGGCGTGGGCCGCTTCTTCGTCGGCTCCATCTTCCAGCGGGACTATCCCAGCGTGCAGGGCGTCGTCCTGGTGCTGGCCACGGTCATCGTGATCGTCAACCTCCTGATCGACCTTTCCTACGCCTGGCTCGATCCCCGCATTCGCTACTCCTGACGGACGAGAGGAACAGCACATGGCGCAACAACAAACGGCGACAGCGGTGGACCTCGACCTGCTCCCCGGGAGACCGCAGAAGCGGATGCCGGGCGCGATTCACGTCCTTCAACGGCTCGTGCGTGAAAAGCCGCTCGGGCTGATCGGAGCGATCATCGTGGTGGTGATCACGATCGCGGCCGTTGGCGCCTCGTTAGCTCCCTATGGGCCGAACGAACTGGGCGCAGGATCGCGGCTGACCGGACCGTCGCTGAGCCATCCGTTCGGGACGGACAACCTGGGCCGCGATGTGTTCGCCCGGGTGCTGTACGGGGCGAGGGTGTCGATGTGGGTGGGACTGCTCGCGGTCATCACCTCTGTGCTCATCTCCGTTACGGTGGGCACGCTCAGCGGGTATTTCGGGGGGTGGCTGGACATGCTGCTCCAACGCGTTGTGGATGCCTTCATCGCATTTCCCGGACTGATTTTCATCCTGTCGGTCATCGCGATGTTCCGGGATTCGCACGCACCGCTGCTTCCGAAAGAAGGCATCCTCTCGACGCAGGTCCTGCTGCTGGTGATCACGATCGGAATCCTGCTCGGCGTGGGAGCGTCGCGGATCATTCGCAGCACGGTCCTGACCGTGAAGAGCCTGACTTACATCGAAGCATCCCGTTCGGTTGGGTGCGGCCACCTGCGCATGATCTTCGTGCACATCCTGCCGAACGTGTTGGCGCCGGTCATTACCCTTGCAACGCTGGGATTCGGGACGGCGATCCTCTTCGAGGCGTCGCTGAGCTTCCTCGGCCTCGGTGTGCCGCCGAACATCACGTCCTGGGGCGGGATGCTGAACCGCGAAGCACGCGCGTTCATGACCGAAGCGCCGTGGCTGGCCCTTGCGCCGGGAATCACCCTCAGCCTGGCCGTTTTCGGGTTCAACATGCTCGGTGACGCTCTCCGGGACTTGCTCGATCCACGGCTGCGCGGCGGAGCAAGCAACCACTTCTAAGCGCCGAGTGCCTGAAGCGCTGCCCGCAGTTCGGCCACATCTCGCACTTCGACGTCCGGACGTTCGGCCGGACTCCGGGGCATCTGCCTGATATGGCGGCCCGTCCGGAACAACACCGCTTTCATGCCGAGGAGTTTCGCAGGGGCGATGTCGTTGTCGACGCGATCCCCCACCATCACGCACTGGCCGGGGTCCACACCCAGGTCCTCACACGCGCGAAGGAACAGCCGCACATCGGGTTTGTGGAACCCGTGGTGGCCAGAGACTTCCCGGTGGCTGAACAACGCGCCGATCCCGTGCCGGTCGAGCTCGGTGATGATGCGCGACGGCTGATTCGCCGCGAGGCCGAGCTTGAGGCCCTTGCCGTGCAAGTCATGAAGCAGTTCGCCGATTCCCGGACGCAACTCGATGCCGCCGCGCCGTGCGGCACGCTCCGTGTCTTCACCGCGGAAACGTGCCCAGGCGCGGTCGTACAGTCCCAGGTCATACCTGGCGAGAGACCAGGCCATGGCGGCGTAGGTCTGGGGGGCGAAAGAGGCAACCGCTTCGTCGCTGGCCCGGGCCAACGCGGCCGGTGTGATCGTGAGCCCTTCAGCCGCGAATGCGCGGATGAGCGACTCATCGATGCCTTGCTCGTGCAGTACCTCGGTATCCAGCGGCCCGCCCACGTCCCAGAGGACGGCTGCGATCGTCACCACCCGGCGACGGCCGCGGCCGGCACGCGCCCGCCATCGATAACTTCATCGAGGAACGTGAGACCCTCGTCACCCAGGTCGAGCGGGTCGACCCGCTCGAGGTTCCGCTTGCGGTATTCGTTGGCCACCAGCAATTTCCGGTAGTCCAGGCCTGCGCTCGCCTGGGCGTCGGCCTCCGAGAGCAGGAGCACCGTGCAGACCAGCGCGGCGAGCCGCTCGCACATTGCCGCCATGCGCGCCTCCCGAATGTCGGAATCGCCGGCCAGCAAGGCTTCGAACCGGGATGCGACTTCCATCATCCGCATCCGGACAACTTGAGAGATCCGCAGGACTTCGGGGTCTGAGAGCGTATCCAGCTTTTGCTCCAGGTCCCGGAAGAGGGCGTCGTGCGCGCGGCTTCGGGCGGCGGCCCGGGCGACATCCAAGGCCACCACGTTCTCTGAGCCTTCCCAGATGCTGCCGAGATGAGCATCGCGCAGGAGCCGCGCGTTGACCCATTCCTCGATGTACCCGTTGCCGCCCCGGACATTCATTGACATTCCGGCTGTGACACGAGCACGCCGGCAGACCGCGTACTTGATGAGCGGAGTGACGATGCGGATGACCTGTTGATGGAACTCGGAGCCTGCATCGGCTTCGTCCAGCGCGCGTGCGGCGTAGAGGACGATGGAGAGCGCCGCTTCAGCGTCCAACGTCATCTCGAAAATCTGCTCGCGGAGAAGCGGCAGGTCGATAAGCGCCTTCCCGAACGCCGACCGGCCTCGCGCGTGAGTGACCGCCTCGAGCACGGAACGTCGCATCAGCGCGGCGGCGCGCATGCCGTTCGAAAGCCTTGAGACGTTGATCATCTCTGTCATTTGGGCGAAGCCCCGCGAAATGTCGCCAACCGGATAGCCAACCGCGTCTTCGAATTCGTATTCGCCGGTCGGCATGGACTTCGAGCCCAGCTTGTCTTTCAGGCGGCGGACGACGTAGCGGTTACGGCTGCCATCGGGGAGCACTTTCGGGACCAGGAACATTCCCAGGCCGCGCGTGCCGCTTGCGGCGCCCTCCGGGCGGGCGAGCGTGAGGTGTATATCCGCCCCAACGTTGGAGCAGAACCACTTCTCCCCGCGCAGCAGCCATTCGCCGTCCACCTGCCGGGCAACGCACTCGTTCGCTCCGACATCGCTGCCGCCCGTGCGTTCGGTCAACAACTGAGCCGACTGCAGCAACGACGAGAAGTCAGTGCTCGTCAGGCCCGGCAGGTAGCGGCGCCGCAGTTCGTCCGGCCCGAACTGTGCGATCACGCGCGCCGCTGAATCGGTCATGGAAATGGGACAGAAAAGCCCGAATTCGCCCTGGACGAACAGGTAGGAGAGCGCGTATTTCACGACATGAGGCACCCGGCCCGGCCATCCCAGCACGCCCTCCCGGTGGGACATGGCAGCAAAACCGAAGGTGGCAAACCCGAGCCGCTGCATTTCGACGAAGGCCGGGTCATAGACAATTTCATCGACCCGGTTGCCGTGCTCATCAAAATTGCGCAGCTCAGGCGGATTGCGGTCGGCCTGCGCGGCCAGTTCATCCAGCGTGTCACCGGCGATGGCGCCGAGTTCGCGGAGGTGAGGCAGGGCTCGCTCGAAGTCCTTCGGCGCGGCATAGCTGCGCAACGCGTGGAACAGGTTGGGGTCGGCTTCGAAGAAGTTCAGCCCGCGGGTGGTGGGCATGCCGGAGTTCGGGGGCAGCGTGTTCACCCGCCGATTCTACCCGTACGGGCGGCGCTGCTACCCTTCGAACAATGATCGAACTCGCCGCCCTCCGCGAGGCCTTTGCTGCGCGCTTCGGAAGCCCGCCGGGAGCGCTCGTACGGGCGCCCGGGCGTGTCAATCTCATCGGCGAGCACACGGACTACTCAGGGCTCCCGGTGCTTCCCATCGCCATCGACCGCGCCCTGTACCTTGCTATTGCGCCGACGAACGACGGGGTCGTCACGGTGGTCTCGCGCCAGTTCACACGCGAAGCGCGCATCTCCCGCCGCGCCACCGGCCACGAATCAGAGCCCTGGCACCGGTACGTCGCAGGCGTCCTGCAGGAAGTAGCCGCATGGGGTCCGGACCTCGGCGCACACATCCTGATCGACTCGGATCTGCCGGCCGCCGGCGGTCTCAGCAGTTCGAGCGCCCTCAGTGTGGGACTCATTGCCGGTCTCTGCCGGTCCTGGTCCGCCCAGGCAGATCCTGTCGAAATCGCGCGGCTCGCAGCTGCCGCCGAGCGCCGAGTCGGGGTTGAGACGGGAGGGATGGATCAGCAGGTCATCGCCCTGGCTGAGGCTGGCCACGCGTTGCGCATCGACTTCCTTCCGCCGGCCACCCGCCAGGTGCCCCTGCCTGACGGTCTCTCGTTCGTCGTCGCGTATTCGGGACAGGAAGCGCCCAAGGGCGGCGCCGTCCGCGAGGCGTACAACGAGCGCGTGGTTGGTACGCGAATTGCCGCGCTGATGATCGCGAATATGCTCGGCTTCGAACTGGAAGGCACGCCGCAGCTCGGAGCGGTCGCGGACATCGATGCGGCGAGCGTGATGGCCGAGGAACTACCAGCTGAGATGTCGGCGCGAAGCGCCGCCAACGCAGCCGAAGCGAACGTCGAGCGGATCGTTTCGCTTACCGCCGCGCACTTCGATTCTTCGAAGAAGGTCGCAGTGAAAGCGGTCGCCCGGCACGTCCTGGCCGAGGCAGAGCGTGTGGATTCAGCCGAGTCGGCGCTGCTTTCAGGCGATCTCCCAGCCTTCGGCGCACTGATGAACCAATCCCACGACAGCCTGCGCAACGATTTCAAATGCAGCACGCCGGCGCTGGACAAAGTAGCGGCGGCGATGCGCAAATCGGGCGCGTTCGGCGCCCGGCTCACCGGGGCCGGCTTCGGAGGTCATGCGCTCGCTGCGTGCCCACCGGACGCTGTCGAGCGCGTGATCGCCGCGGCCGTGCAGGCCACGGGCGGGCCGGCCTTCGAAGTCCATGCGAGCGACGGCGCAAGAGTATCGTGAATTCCGCGGTTACCCGGGCAGTGCTGCTCGCGGCCGGCCGGGGCGCACGGCTGGGGCCGCTCACCGAGCACTTCCCCAAGCCGATGTTGGAGGTCGGTGGCCAGCCCATCCTTCACCGGATCATCGCCGGGCTTGCCGTGGCCGGCATCGAAGACTTGTCGGTCGTCACGGGCCACATGGCGGGGGCCCTCGAATCCGGGACTGGTGACGGCAGCCGGTGGGGGCTCCGCATCCGCTACTTCAGGCAACCAGAGCCGACGGGCACCGCGGCCGCAATCGAACTCGCGCGCGAAGCACTCGCCGGGGCGCCGTTTTTCGCGGGCTGGGGCGATATCGTCGTGGGCCCGGCGAACTATCGCCGGGTGATCGAGGCGGCTCGCGGGTGTGAGGCCGCCCTGGCCGTCAACGAAGTCGATGACCCCTCGACCGGCGGCGCGGTGTATGTCGATGCCGGGATGAACATCCTGCGGATGGTCGAGAAACCCGCAGCCGGCACCTCGACCACGAACTGGAACAACGCAGGCCTGATGGTCTTACCGGAAGCCATCTGGCGGTACGTCGATGCCTTGACGCCGTCGGTTCGCGGCGAACTGGAGTTGCCCCAGGCGATCGCAGCCGCGATCGGCGACGGGATGGCCGCCACCGCTGTGCCAATCGAGGGTCCATGGTTCGATGTCGGGACGCCCGAGAGCCTCTCCGCCGCCAGGAACTACTTCCGAACCGGCGACTAGATCAACCCCTTTGCCTGCAGGGCAGCCACTTCCTCAGCGCTCATGCCGAGTATCGCCCGGAAGACCTCGTGGTTGTGCTCTCCCAGGTCTGGCGCTCTACCAGCGATCCGGCCGGGTGTGCCGGTCAACAACGGCACGACCCCGGGTTGGAGCAGGTTCCCGTAGTCGCTGGATTCCACTGAGACCACCTGGTGCCGGTACGCGAAATGGGGGTCACCGACGATGTCCTCCATCAGATACACCTTGGTCGCGGGGACCCCGAACTGGTCCAGCGTTGCCTGGCACTCTTCCAGCGTACGCGCGGCCACCCAACGGCCGAGGATTTCGTGGATGGCGGCGTGGTTCTTCAGGAGGTTGTTCCGGGGCGTAAACCGCTCATCCTGGACCAGCTCAGGCTGGCCGATCGCGTCGCAGAGCTTTACGAACGCCCGTTGCGTCGTAGCGTTGATCACCAGGAAGTGACCATCGCTCGTTTCGAACTGTTCGGCGGGCACAACGCCGGGGAAGTAGTTACCCGAGCGTTCGCGGTCTTTGCCCTGCATGCCGTAGTTGGCGATGTGCGTGCCGCTCATCCGCCAGACGGCCTCGTAGAGCGCCATGTCCACGTCCTGTCCCTTGCCGGTGAGGTCGCGAGCGCGCAAGGCGAGCATCGCTCCGAAGGCGGCGAACATGCCTGCGCCGTAATCGGCGACAAAGTACGCGGGGCGCACAGGCGGGCGGTCCGCGTAACCCGTGAGGCCGGTGATGCCCGCGAACGCCAGCGCCACACGGTCGAAGCCGGCGCGGTCGCGGTAGGGGCCGGTCTGCCCGTAACCGCTAATGCGGACCACCACGAGGCCGGGGTTGGTTTCGCGCAGCGTATCCGGGGCGAAACCCCACTTCTCAAGCGCGCCGGGGCGGTTGTTGTCGACCAGTACATCGGCCGTGTCGGCGAGCCTGCGGAACACGGCTGCGCCTTCGGGCCGCGTGATATCGAGGGTGATGGCCTTCTGGCCGCGGTTGTCCTGCGCGAACGACACGCTCCCGCGGTTGGATTCGCCGGTTCCGGGCTGTTCGACCTTGATGACCTCGGCCCCGAATTCAGCGAAGAGTGTTGAGCAGAAGGGTGCGGCGAGGATCTGGCCAGTGGTGATGACGCGGATCCCGGTGAGCGGCAGGATTGGTTCGGGTGTTGTCATTGTGGTCGCAGATAATACGGCTCGTGCCCGATGCCCGTATGGAAACGTTCTACGACCGTGTCTACGCGTTCATCGCGAATGTCCCGCCGGGAAGGGTTGTGACGTACGGGCAGGTCGCATTCGAACTCGGCGCTCCCACCGCGTCCCGCGCGGTCGGATACGCGTTGCACCACCTCCCCGGGACTTCTGTGGATGTGCCCTGGTGGCGAGTGGTGAACTCCACTGGACGCATCAGCCACGGAAGCCGAGGTTCGGCGGCGGATATCCAACGTGAACGACTCGAGGCGGAAGGCGTCCGGTTTGACCTTGAGGGCCGGATTCGCCTGCGCGAGTTTCGGTGGGTTTCGGAAGACTTCGCCTAGCTGTTCGCCATCTTCGAACCCGGAACGTAGTACCGCCGGTGCCAGATCCCGGTGAAAGGCTCGCCCGCGACGGGCATTCGCCAGGTGCGGACCTTCGAGCCGGTCAACGGAATTCGCAACAGGGCGCGCGGCTGATCGATGGTCTCCTGGATGTACCGTTCGGCACCTTCGGGCGGTACATAGCGCCTCGCGATTCGGCGGTAGAGGTCTCGCCACGTGTCATCTTCGCCAAGGTCATGCGCGAACTCTGCCAACCCTTCGACGGTCAACTTGCGGTATGGATGTTCCTGGTCATCGATGGTGAGCGCGACGCGCGGCTCACGGCGAAGGTGCTCCAACCACGCGGACTCCGCTCGCGGCGTGACGTAGATGGCGCCGTCCTCGCAAATGAACCAGATAGGCGTGACGTGCGGCGCTCCGGAGGGCTGGACGGTGGCGATCCGGCACAGGATCCCGGGTTGATCGAGGAAGTTATCGCGTTCGGCGGTGGTCATTGCTGGCATGTGGAAACTCCAGCGGAAGTCTAATCGAACCAGCGCATTTCGCCCGGGGCGAGGTCGATAACTTCGACGCGTCCCCTGCTTTCGATCGCCACTTTGCGAGACACGGAGCCATCGTTCCGGACCTGGACGCGCCCCGAGACCTGCCGTTCGAACAGGTCTTTGCGCGTAAGGCTGGCCGAATCCCCGACCACGCGTGGGGCCTTCCCGGGAGCCGAAACCTGCCAGAGCGCGCCCTCGTGCGCCCGCAGGAAGACGTCGCCCATGGGGAGCATCCGGCCGTTCCAGGTGTCGAAGGCCACTTCCCCGGGCGCGAGGAGGTCGCTCCACGGGATCCATTGGGAGGAATCGGACCAGTTGAGGATCCCGAGCAGAGAACGGCCTTCGCCGAGAACGGCCCGCCAGACCCGGGGCACGGGACCGTCCGAGGGATCAAGTGGCGCCGCGGCAATGCCGGGGGGAGGGAAGAGCGTCAGGGCCATCGCCCGGCGCGCCGATGAGAGCTTCGGGAGGTCATCGCTCGCGACAACCATGCCTCCGCTCAGGGCGATACCAGTCGCCAGGAAGCGGGTCTCAGCCTCGTCCAGCTCGGTGTTGTCCTCACGCACAAGGAGGCAATCCGGGTCGTTCGCCCACCAGCGCATATGCATCCAGTTGCGCTGCAGCGTGAGCCGCATGGCGTGCTTCACCGAAGGATTCGGGCCGTCCGCCCACTTCTCCTTCACATCTGGGCCGACGCGCATGGCATCCACCAGTCCCACCGCCGGTCCGAAGTGGCAGGTGCACCCGAGGATAAACACCGAGTCTCCGGCTTCCTCACGGATAATTTCGAGACCGCGGCGGAGGTTCATCGGGCCCGTGGTACCTGGGGCGTGGTAGACAGCCTGCGTCGCGGGGAACGCCGCGTAGCTGCAGGCGTCGAGCTTCAGGTACTCGTAACCCCAATCGGGGACGACGGTTCGAACGACGTTTCGCAGCCACGCTTCGGTCTCGGGGTTGGTGCAGTCCAGCACGGCGGAGCGCCCCAGCCACGTGCTGACGAAGAGCGTCTGCCCGGCGGCATCCTTCAGCACCATCCCGGGATGTTCCCGCAGCGCCGCCGACTCTTCGTTTAACAGGAACGGAGCGAGCCAGAGTCCCGGCGTATAGCCGGATTCGCGAATCCGGTCGGCCAGATGCTTCATGCCTGAGGGGAACTTCGCGTTGGGCGTCAGCCAGTCCCCGGTGTGGGACTGGAAGCCGTCGTCTATCTGGACGAACTCGGCGGGGTGCTTCTCCCGGACCATGTCGTCAAGGTTCGCGAGGATGTCCGCCTCGCTCACCCGGTTATAGAAGTAGTACCAGCTGCACCAACCGGTTGGGACATGGTCCGGCACGCGCGCGCCCATCTCGGCGGCCACCCCTTCGGCGTACCGCACGATCAGCGCCTGGGCATCCGCGCCGGCCACGAAGAGCACCGGCGGCAGCTCGATCCGCTCGCCGGCGGCGAGCGGCGTGCGTTCCAGGTCAAACCTGATGGTCAGCCCGGTGAGCCGTGTCTCTTCGGAATCGAGCGCGACGTCGATATCGCAGAAGAAGCGCCCCATGCGCAGGCAGCCGATGAGCAGCACCTGCGGCTGCTGACCGATCATGGAAAGCGTCATGACTTCGCGGGAGACGTACCGACGCTCGCCATCTGCCTCCCTGGCGAAGCGGCCGTCGTAGCCATCAGGCGCCGGCTCGCCGAAATTCCGCACGAGCGCATCCGTCTGCATGTAGCGCCCGTGCAACCACGCCCAGTTTCCCGTAGCGGGACCTTCCAATTCGGCATGCACGCCGATTTCGCCTGGCTCCAGCGTGGTCTCCCCGCGGTTTACGAGTGTCAGCTGGAGCCTGCCGCTCACGGCGTCGTACTCGCGTTCAAGCGAAAGCCCCGGCGCGAGCGGCAGCGGGTTGAGCCAGAGGTCCCAGGGGAGATTCAACACGAACCTAGGCTACAGGCGGCGCCGCCCTGAACATAGGGGGCACGCCGGAAACGGGTTGGCCGCCCTAGCGCGCCGTGTATCCGCCGTCCACCGGCAGCACAACCCCGGTGATGAAGGAAGCCTCCGGGCTGGCAAGGAAGGCAGCCGCGGCGGCAACTTCTTCGGGTTGGCCCAGCCGTCCCAGCGGGTGCAGGCTGGTGATGTACTGCTCGTACTCCTGCTCGCTGCGCATCGGTTCGGTCATCGGGGTCACGATGTATCCCGGGGCGATGGCGTTCACCCGGACACCGCGGCGTCCGTAGGTCACCGCGAACTGCCGCGTCAGCCCCACGACTCCGTGCTTGGCAGCGACGTAGGCGCCGGCGCCTTCGGCGACCGGAGTATCCAGGGGCATCTGCGGCCCGGTCAGCCCGACGAGGCCGGCAACCGAGGCCGTGTTGATGATCACGCCGCCACCACGTTCGCTGAGCAGCGCGGCTCCGTGGAACAACCCGTTGTAGACACCGGTCAGGTTCACGGCGATGGTGCCCGCCCAGCCGACTCCGCCGCCAACACCCGCGTTGTTGAAGATCACGTTCAGCCCGCCGAGCATCGAAATAGTTTGCTGCAGAGCTGCTTTCACGGCGCCTTCATCGACGACATCGAGCTTCATGGCGGCCGCTGACCCGCCGTGTTCTGCGATGGCCGCGGCAGTGTCCTTCGCGCCTTCCTCATCGAGGTCCGCACACATGATCGCCGAACCGCAAGCCGCCATATGGAGAGCGCTCGCCCTCCCGATACCAGAACCAGCTCCAGTGATGAGCGTTACGAGGCCGGAGAGATCGGGCATTGGGGACACACCTGACGGTTTGGTGCGCGTAGCCTAAGGAGCGCTCGCGAGCCCGTCGAACCGGTGACAAACAAAACCGCCGTCACCCGTGGGATGGTGACGGCGGCAAGGTTTCCCCTGGCGTGGGGAGAGGGTTCCGCGCCAGGAAAGAAGACGGTGGATTAGGCGGCCGAAGCCATGCGGTGCTCTTCATTGGTGATGAAGTCGCCGTCGCTCAGCCAGTTCTTGAATTCCTTGACGGCGCCGCAGGTCTTGCAGGTGCCGGTGCTGATCTGTCCGTTGGGCTCGTCAATCCGCCAGCGATGGAAGTGCTGTTCGGTGGAGGCCGCCGGAGTCGTTGCGGTGGTGGCTTGCGCCATGGTTGGTGACCATCCCTTTCCGTTTGTTGACTCGCCTTTCGGCTGTCAGCTACGCTTGTTTTCGGTGACCTGCGGTACTAGCTTTCGGCTAGTCCTTGGTCGTAGCGGAATAATAGCACTGGTGACTATCGTGTCAATAGTCTTGGCACTAGCCTCCGGCAGATTCTTAACACTATCCAAACGGGAGCCAGCCAATGGCCCAGCGCGCTGAACTCGAAGCATCCAGGAAGACCTACAATCTCCCCTGCGTCATAGCTCAGACCCTGGATGTCGTCGGCGACCGTTGGACTCTCCTCATCCTCCGCGACCTCATGGCCGGGCTCCACCGTTACAACGACATTCTCGAGAGCTGCGCCGGCATGTCCCCCAACGTGCTCTCGGACCGCCTGAAGCGCCTCGAAGCTGAGGGCCTGGTCGTACGCAACTACTACAAGGAACTCCCTCCCCGGGTTGAGTACACACTTACCGATAAAGGATGGGCCGTCAGGCCCATCCTTTTGTCTATGCTCGATTGGGGCAGGCAGT
>CAZKZR010000012.1:0-14075 GCA_964557245.1 uncultured Anaerolineaceae bacterium
CCTGTCCATAGGCCGATGGTGCTCGATATCGACGCCGCCGCGCGGCAGCTGGAAAGGATGGCGCCGGATTACTTCGAGAGAAGTCCCCGCGAGGGTCTTTCGCTCAGTCTGTTGCGCAAGGCCGAGGCGCTCCACTGGCGGGCGGTCAGTATCTTCACGCCCTGGTCCAACTGGGCCCGGCGAGGTCTTGAAGCGGAGGGGATCGAATCAGAGCGGATCCGGGTGCTGCCGCCCGGTGTGGACCTCGAACAGTGGAAGCCAGTCCGGCGGGAGTCTGGCGAGCGGCCGCTTCGGGTACTGTTCGTCGGTGGCGACTTCCGTCGCAAGGGCGGAGACATGCTGATTGCCGCGGCAGCGCGGCGGCCCGACGCGATCGAAGCGACGTTCGTCACACGCGACGACCCGGGAGCTTTGCCCCCTGGTTCTCGCTGGCTTGTAGCCTCTGCGAATTCTCCCGAACTGCTCGACGCGTACGCGCGCGCCGACCTGTTCGTGCTGCCCACGAGAGCCGAGTGCTTCGGGATTGCCACGGTGGAGGCGATGGCCTCCGCACTGCCAGTGATAACCACCGACGTCGGCGGGGCAGAAGACATCGTGGAGGACGGAGTTACGGGGTGGCTGATCGCGCCGGAGCCGCGGGCGCTGGAGGATGCGCTGGATGCGGCGCTCGCCCAACGAGATGACCTGGCAGCCATCGGCGCTCGTGGACGAGAGCGCGCCGAGCGGCTGTTCAATTGGGCGCGGAACGATCGCGTGATCGTGGACCTGTTGCTCGAACTCGTGAAATGAATTTTCGATCAGGTTAAGTGAGACACCCGTTGCTCAACCCTCTCGCCACCGTGGAAACCTAGTCTGGCATGGAAGGTACCAGCGGTAACGTTGGTGGAGGGACTTATGAAGGTGGCGATACTCGCCGGCGGACGCGGAACGCGCCTTGCTGAGGAGACGGACATTCGGCCGAAGCCGATGGTCGAGATCGGTGGCAAGCCAATCCTGTGGCACATCATGAAGTACTACGCGGCGTACGGATTCGACGAGTTCGCCATCGCACTCGGGTACAAGGGCGACTACATCAAGAAGTGGATGGTCGATTACGCCTCGTTGACGGCTGACCTGACCGTGGACTTTTCCAACCACTCCATCGAACGCCACTCCGGAGAGACGCCCCCATCCTGGCGCGTTGACCTGCTGGACACAGGCGTCCTGACCGAAACCGGCGGCCGGATCCGACGAATGGCGTCATCGTTCGGAAACTCAACGTTCATGCTGACGTACGGAGATGGTCTCGCGAACGTCGACATTCATCGACTCCTGGCGTTCCACCATAGCCACGGGAAACTGGTCACGTTGACAGCCGTTCGACCGCCTGCGCGCTTCGGGCACCTGGAACTGAACGGAACGACGGTCACGGACTTTAGTGAAAAGCCCGAGTCCGGCGACGGCTATTGGATCAACGGCGGGTTTTATGTAATCGAACCCGAGGCACTGAAATACATCACTGATGACAGCACCATTTTCGAGAGGGAGCCTCTGTCGCGGCTCGCTCACGATGGACAACTCGAAGCCTATCTACATGAGGGCTTTTGGCAGTGCATGGACAACATTCGAGATCGCGATCATCTGGAAACGCTGTGGGCCTCAGAACCCGCATGGAAGGTGTGGAACTAGTGAGGGTCTTGGTTACGGGACACCAGGGGTACATCGGCAGCGTGCTCACTCCCATGCTGCAGGAACGCGGGATGGACGTCGTGGGACTGGACATAGGTCTTTTCGAAGACTGCGTCCTCGGCCCCCGTCCCAAAGCCGCGCCGGCATTACACATGGACGTGCGGGACGTGCTCGCAGAGGACCTTCTCGGGTTCGACGCCGTGTGTCATTTGGCTGCAATCTCTAACGACCCTGTTGGGGACCTGAATCCAGACACGACATACTCGATCAACTATCACGCGTCGGTCGCGCTCGCCCGGGCCGCCCGGGCCGCCGGCGTCAAGCGGTTCGTGTTTTCTTCATCGTGCAGCCTTTACGGCGCGGGCGGAGATGCCCCCCTCGACGAGCAGGCGGAATTCAATCCGGTGACGCCATACGGCGAGTCGAAGATATTGGCGGAGCGGGCGATCGCAGAGATGGCCAGCGAATCTTTCGCGCCGATATTCCTGCGGAATGCAACCGCGTATGGCTTCTCACCTCGGCTTCGAGGCGACCTCGTCGTGAACAACCTCGTGGGTTACGCCCTGACCACGGGTGAAGTTCTGCTTAAATCAGACGGCACTCCGTGGCGGCCTCTGGTACACGTAGAAGACATCTGCCGTGCGTTTGTGTGCGCACTCGAAGCTCCACAGGAACTTGTCCACAACCAGGCGTTCAACGTTGGCCAGACCTCTGAGAACTACCAGATTCGCGATGTCGCTCAGATAGTCGAGTCTGTCGTACCGAATAGCTCAATTGTATTGAGTTCGAGCGCTAGCCCGGACAAGAGGAACTACCGGGTCAGTTGCGAACGTATCAGTCGTGTGATTCCTGGGTTCCATCCGCAATGGACTGTCCGTCGCGGGGTCGAGCAGTTGCTTGACCGGTACCGGGAGTACGGCCTGACTCTTGATGACCTGGTTGGCTCCAGATTGCAGCGCATCGCCCGGGTGAAAGAGCAGCAAGCAGCAGGCTCCATAGACCTCGACCTTAGACCGCTTTCGATTCAGGTAGCGCGTGAGGCGGTGCACGCGTGAGCGCGTCTACCACCTGCCGTTCATGCGGTTCGAGGTCGGTAAGGGAGTTTCTTTCGCTGGGTCAGACTCCGATCGCCAATGCCCTGGTGAGGGCAGACTCGGAAAGCAAGCGGGACCCGCAATATCCGCTTGCCCTCGCGTTCTGCGCCAGTTGCTCGTTGGTCCAGCTGGCTGAAGGCCTGCCCTCTGACGTCATCTTTTCAGCAGAGTACCCGTATTACTCCTCCTTCTCCGACTACCTGATGCAGCACTCTCGCGAACATGCGCAGACCCTCCTAACCGCGAGGAACCTCGGGCCGACCAGCTTTGTCGTAGAAGTGGCGAGCAACGACGGGTACCTGCTTCGCAATTTCGTGGAAGCCGGGATCCCGGTGCTTGGAATCGACCCTTCTCCAGGCCCGGTTCAGGCGGCGCGCGAGGCCGGGGTACCGACGTTGCTCGATTTCTTCGGCCGGGAAATAGCTCAACAGATTCGTCTTGAACATGGGCGGGCCGACGTCATCATCGCTAACAACGTCATGGCCCACGTGCCTGACCTCAATGGCTTCGTTGCGGGACTGAAGGAACTGGTCGCCGATGACGGCATCATCACCGTCGAGAACCCATACGTCCGCGACCTCATCGAGCACGGTGAGTTCGACACCATCTACCACGAACATTATTCCTACTTCTCCTGCACGGCGGTCGACCGCCTGGTCCGGCGCCATGGGCTGTTCCTGAACGATGTCGAGTACTTCCCATCTCTGCACGGTGGCACGTTGCGGTGGCACATCGGCCCCCAAGAGCGAGTGACCGAACGTGCCCGGGAGTATCTCGCCAATGAGCAGGCTGCCGGGCTCACCGGGTTCGACTATTACCGCAACTTCGGAGAACGGGTGCAGGACATTCGACGTGACCTGCTCGCGGTACTGACGGAGCTCCGCGCTCAGGGCAAGTCCATCGCCGCCTACGGGGCCGCGGCCAAGGGCAGCACCCTGGTCAACTTCGCGGGGATTGGGACCGACCTGATCGACTTCGTGGTGGACCGCAACGTGCACAAGCAGGGCCTGTTGATGCCGGGCGTGCATTTGCCGATCCGCCCAGTTGAAGCCCTCCTCACCGAGCGGCCCGATTACGTCCTGATGCTGGCCTGGAACTTCAAAGACGAGATCATCCGCCAGCAGAGCGAGTATCTCGCGGGCGGCGGTCGATTCATCGTCCCGGTCCCGCACCCCCAAATCATCGAAACCAGAATTCCAGCCGGAGCGTCAGCATGAGCGTCCCCAGGGTTACGATCGGTCTACCCGTCTATAACGGCGAACGGTTCGTCGCCGAAGCCATCGAGTCGGTCCTTGCCCAGACGATGACCGACTGGGAACTGGTCATCTGCGACAACGCCTCGACTGACGGGACGCCGGAAATCGCCCGCCGTTATGCGGCTCAAGATCCTCGCGTGAAGTACTACCGGAATGCGCAGAACATCGGGCTGGCGCGGAATTTCAACCTGGCCTTCGCGAAGAACCGCAGCCCGTACTTCAAGTGGCTGGCCCATGACGATGTCTGTCTGCCGGAGTTCCTGGAGCGCTGCGTCGCGGCGCTGGACGCCAACCCCGACGCATCCGTTGCCTACCCGCGCTTCCGCGCCTTCGACGGTGCTGGGGACGTCGTTGAGCAATTCGATACGTGGGCTGCCGCCACACGCTATGACCAGCGTAGGCCAGCTCAACGGTTCAGCACCTTCCTGAGGTCATTTCAACACGACCTCGATGAGGGCCGCTCCCATCCCGGAGTCTACATCTTCGGGGTCATGCGGGCGGACGCCATCGCGGGCACGCGGCTGATGCTCGGACACATGTGGGCCGACATCACGCTCCTGAGCGAACTGGTGCTTGAGGGCAAGTTCATCGAGGTACCCGAAGATCTGCTTCGGGCGAGAGTCATGATCGACAACGCCACATCGCTGATGCTTGCCGGAGACCTCCAAGGCTGGCAGCGCGTCCTGGATCCCCGCCACGCAAGCAAAGTGGGGACGCGCGTCTCCCGGTACGCTCGCTATTTCCAATCGTTCGCCTCAGTGGCGCGTGCCGACATCAGCCTGCAGGACAAAGCAGGACTCTGGGTCGAATGTGCCGCCGCAACGGCGGACCGATTCGGCTCCCGCATTCGTGGGGCAATCCGGCCGCGGCGGAGCCGGTCCGTGCCTTCGGGCTCGCCGGTTCACAGTGACGCTGGTTGAGCTGCCCGCCATGACCGGAACGCCCACTTCGGCTGATGGAAAGGCGGAGCCTTTCAGGCGCTGTTGTGTCGCGATCTGCACTCGGAGTCGCCCCGATTCGTTCGCGGCGGCTCTCAAGTCCGTGCTTGAGACTGTTCCTTCCGGGACCTCCGTGATCGTCACTGACCAGAGTCGTGATGACCTGACGGAACAGATCACCCGAGAACTTGCCGTCTCGTACCCGCAAATACACTACATCCGACTGTTAAGCCGGGGTCTCTCAAGGTCGCGAAACGCGGCGATCGCGGCAGCAGCGGATTGCGATGTCCTGGTCTTCACTGACGATGACTGCGTCGTCCGCAAGGGCTGGTTCGAGGCGATGGTCAGCCCCTTCCGAGACCCCCGTGTCGGGTTGGTGTTCGGCAATGTAGTGCCTATCCCGGTGCCAGAATCCGAAGGATTCATTGTCGGATACGAGGTGGCCGCTCGAAGAGTGCTCCGAGGCCGTCTCGGCAAACTCCGCGATGGCGGAATCGGGGCCAGCATGGCCGTCCGAATTGCCGCATCGCAGCAAATCGGGAACTTTGACGAGATGCTCGGGGCCGGCGGGCACTTCGCTTCCTGCGAAGACGGTGATTTCACCTACCGCATTCTCAAGGCCGGCTTCTCTGTGGCCCACGAGCCAACCGCGGTGGTCGACCACGGCGGCGTCCGCGATTGGGCGAGCGGCCCTGCCCTGGTGCTTTCGACCTACCACGCCGTAGGCGCTGCCTACGCCAAGCATCTCCGTTGCGGCGACCCGGTGGGCGCGCTCCTTCTTGGGCAGCAGGCGTTGCTGTGCGGTTGGGAGGTCACGCGGAACGCCGCCCGGTTCCGGCGTCCGCTCGGGCTCCGGAGGATCTCAAGCCTGGCCCGAGGCGCGTATGCCGGTTGGCGCGCGCCTGTGGACAAGCAGCGAGGGCTGTTCGAGCAGACTCCGGAACGAAGCTAACGTTTTCCGAGCGCTGACTAACTACGGCCCGCGAGGAGCCGCCGCAGAGTCTCCGCGACGCACCGGACGTCTTCCCTGGATAGCGACATCGCAGAAGGCAAATTGATCGCGCGGGCAGAGATGTCGTACGCGACGGGATTTCTTTCGGCCGCGCCGCGAACGGTCGCCAGGTCCGCGAAGGGCGGCAGCATGCTCAAGGGGTAGAAGAACGGGCGGGTATCGATGCCCGCCTCGGCGAAGAAGTCCATCGCCTGTTCCTTGGTGATGCCGGTTGCTTCGGCGAAGACCACCGTGGTCATCCAGTACGAGTTGAACACTCCCTCCGGCTCCGCGTTGAGCGTGACATCCGGCACGCCGCAAAGCTCAGCCCGGTACCAATCGAAGATCTCGCGCTTGCGAGCGACCAGTTCGTCGACGCGCTCCACCTGGCCCAGCCCGAAGGCCGCACAGAGCCCACTCATGCGGAACTTATAGCCCAATTCATCATTCCAGAGCTTGTGGCGCGCGGCAGGGTTCCGCCCCTGGTCGCGCAACACGCGGGCACGCTCGTACAACTCTTTCGAGCCGGTGACGAACATGCCGCCTTCGCCGGTGGTAATGGTTTTCGTGCCGTGAAAGCTGAAAACTCCGCAATCGCCGAAGCTGCCAGCTATTCGCCCCCGATACGACGAACCGATTGCCTCCGCGGCGTCTTCGATGATCGCGATGTTGTGGCGTGCGGCAATGCGTTCGATGGCGTCCATCTCCGGCATGCTGCCGTACAGGTCGACCACCACAAGTGCCCTGGTGCGGGGGGTGATGTGTGCCTCGAATGAGTCGGGCGAGATGCACCAGGTCACCGGGTCGATATCCGCGAAGACCGGTTCGGCGCCGAGGTAGAGCGCCGGCGAGGCCGAAGCTATCCACGTGGACTCCGGCACAATGACTTCGTCGCCGGGACCGAGGCCAAGAGCCGCCATCGCAAGATGAATCGCTGCCGTGCCGGACGGCACTGAGATAGCGTGGGGGACGCCTACGTGGCTGGCGAAGGCGGCTTCGAAGCGGTCAATGTAGTCGCTCCAATGGTCGTACCAGCCATTGCGCGCGGCATCAGCCATGTAGTCAACTTCCCGGTCCGTGACCCACGGGCCCGCCACTGGAATGCGCCGTTGTTCCGTCAAGCCGATCACCTCCAGGGGAGTGTCGGTTACAGCTGTCTAACACCGATTGAGATTCGGTGCATGATTGGGACCAGCCTCGGCAACGCCCGCTCAACAGGTCGCTGACAGCGATGACGGATGCTTATCGCGTGGAGAGCCGCCCGCTGATTAGCGTCCTGATCCCCTCGCGCGAACGCCCCGGGGATCTTCGCCGCTGCATTGATAGCCTGCTCGCATGCGACCATCCTTCGTTCGAAGTGGTGGTCATCGAGCAGGGCGCAACGCTCACTGACCTGCCGCTTGATCCAAGGCTCCGGCACGTCCTTTCGAATTCGACGGGGAAGTCAGCCGCGCTGAACGAAGGCATCCGCATCGCGCAAGGCGACATCCTCGCGTTCACGGATGACGATTGCACGCTCCCGGCGGGCTGGCTGAGTGGCGGAGAACGCGTGCTGAGAGAGCACCCGCGGGTTGGCCTTGTTTTCGGCCAGCTCCAGGCTGTCGATCACGATCCATCGCGGGAGTTCATCCCAGAGTTTCGGCCCGAACGCTTCGAGGTCGTGGCCAGTCCGTCGCGCGCGTTCGTGCGCGGAGGCGCCGGGGCGAACATCTTCATGCGCCGGGAGGCGATGCTCGCAATCAAGGGCTTCGACGCCCGAATTGGCCCGGGCGCGCGTTTCCGCAGCAATGAAGAATTCGATGTGTACTACCGGGTCTTGCGGGCTGGCTTCGCTGTGGCCCGCGACCCCGATAACCCCGTGCTGCACTGGGGCGTGCGTTCGTACGCCGATGGCAGCGGCCAGCGGCTGATGCGCGGCTACTATTACGGCGAAGGCGCGGTGCTGGGAAAGCACATCCGCTGCGGAGACCGCACGGCCATGGCGCTCTCGGTCCGCATCGCGTTCGAACAGATCCAGGCGATCGGCCAGTCGGCGCGGCGGGGGCGCCCGTTCACCGGAATCGGCCGGTCGGCGTACTGGCTCAAGGGTTTGAGTTCGGTATTCCTGGCAGGCGGACTGAACCGCCAGACGCGATTGTTCAACGGGTAGTTCGGGCGCTACGGGTTCTGGTAGAGCCTCGACTTGTGGTCCACGGGGAATCGGAGGCTCCGGAAAGCGCCGGCGAAGATACCCGCTACAAGGACGAGCCGGCGCGAATCCCTGCGGACAATCAATGACTTCACTGAGCGCGCAGCCTCGAGGGCGGTGAAACGCAGCATGTCCTTCGCGGCCAGCCGGTCGTGGCAGCGCACGTGCTTCATGAAGAACGCCCCGACACCGATTCCGTCCCGCCAGAACAGCCCGCGCCATTCCTCCCATGTGCGGAACCCGTAGTGCGTGACCGAAAGGCTGGGTTCCAGGAGCGTTGCGCACTCAAGGCGGTGAGCACGAAATTGGAGATCGAAGTCTTCCGCCGAGCTCAGCGGGCCTCCGGCTCCAAGGGCCTCATCGAAGCCGCCAAGCCGATCGAACCCTGACCGCCGGATGACCATGTTCGCGCCCATTCCGCCGAGGTGGTATCCGAAAGCTCCGCCAACCAGGCGGCGCTCCGAGAGTGTAAGGCAGGGGACGGCCCCGGCATCGGATGTCATTTCAGGCGCGGCCCAGACGGTGCCATACAGGACCGAAGCTTCCGGGCAGGCGTCCATGAGCCCCGCTGCGCGGCTCAGCCAGTCAGTGGGCACTTCGCAATCGTCGTCCGTGAAAGCGATGTACCCGGCTTTGGCTTCGCGAGCCCCGAGGTTGCGCGCGCGCGAGAGGCCGCGCGCGTCGGAGCGGACATACCGGGCGCCGCCGAACTGTTCGACGATCTCCTTCGTCCCATCCCCGTCGCTCTGGTCGATGACGACGACCTCGAAGTCGATGCCCTTGTTCGCAAGGAGCGAGGCCACGGCTCTGCCAATCATGTCAGGGCGGTTCCGGGTGCAAACCACGGCCGAAATTGTTGGGTCGGTCATCACTTTGAGTCTGAGAGGGCAGCGTGGAAGCCCGGTTGACTCAGAGTCAGTCAGCTAAAGCCGCCAGGTCCCGCTGATGTCCTGGCCGAAGGTCTCCGAGGTCGCGCAGTGAGACGGTGCGTAGCGAAAGGCTCAGGACGGCGTAGGTGGCCGCACCGGCGAGCACGGCCACGTAGATTCCGACGGACGGGACGATGAGCGCCACAACGCCGGCCATAAGCGCGCACGCGATGGCTGCGCGGAGGCCGACGCTGGCCAACATACGGCGGTCAACGTCTGACCCGACCGC
Organism: uncultured Anaerolineaceae bacterium; assembly: GCA_964557245.1. Taxonomy (GTDB): domain Bacteria; phylum Chloroflexota; class Dehalococcoidia; order Tepidiformales; family Tepidiformaceae; genus Amarobacter. The sequence goes on from CAZKZR010000012.1 coordinate 9,294, forward strand.
CCGCCATACCCAGAAGCCCATGAAGAGCTCCGTCACGCAGGTGATGGTCGCTGCGCCGATCGCACCGTTCGACCAGAGGTGCTCCGCAAGTGGGATAGCGGCGAGGTTCAGCAGGGGATTCAGCGCTGCGGCGCCCCAGGCGACCACCGCCATCATGCGCTGCCGATCGCGGGCGAACAGGCTCGTGCCGAGCAGGCTGTGCATCCCGGCGAGCGGCACATGGAACGCGAGGATGGCGAGGAGCGGGGCGGCCTGGGTGAAGTTATCGTTGCCGCCCACCACGTCGGTCAGCTGTGGCGCGAGGACCGCGAGACCGGTCGCCATCGGCAACGAGACGATCAGCACCACGCGGCAACTGTTCGTCAGCACCCTGCGGAACCACGCATCGTCTTTGCCGGCGGCTTCGGCGAGCGCCGGATAGACGGCCGCCGTCACGATCGTGGCGACGAAGATGGGGATGCCCGAGAGGCGATAGGCGAAGGCGTAATTCCCGACGTTGGCGGAGTTCGCCAGGGCAGTGAGGACCAGGTAGTCGCTGCCGCCATAAACGCTCAGCGCTGCCTCCCAGGCGAGGAACGGCAACCCGGCCACAGCAAGGGCGCGCATCTTCGGGAACGACCAGGTCACCGAGTGTCCGAACTTCCGGATGAACAGCCAGGTGGTGAACCCCAGGACGGCGGTGTACGAACCGACGCCAACCAATCCGAGCGCCACAATGCCCCGGCCGGAAACGACGACAGCGATCACGGCGATCTGCGTGGCCACTCCAACCACTGCGCCAAGAATCGCCGCTCGACCGAGGCTGTGGCCGCCTTGCAGACCCGCCTGGAGCGCGGCAACGATCAGCCCGATACCCGACCCGACCAGCGTGAGGACCAGGGCTATCACCATCAGCTGGCTGGCGCCGAACGCCAGGGCGATCCCGGCAGCGCCGAGGACTGCGAGCAGCCAGATTGCCATGCGAATCGCTATGGCATGCAGGACGATATCCGAAGCGATCGATGGGTCCCGGGCCACCTGTTTTACGATCTCGTTGGTGGTCCCGAACCCGGCTGCTAGAGTGATCAACGTCGCTGCGGTGATAATCGCCGCGTAGGCGCCGAGCAGGTCCGCCCCCAGGTACCGCGGGACCACGAGAACGGAAACGAGCGTGGTCGCCCAGGTGATGCCTTGCACGGAGAGCAGCGCAAACGCGGTGCGCAAGATGGGGGCAGCGCGCCGCGGCGCGTGGATGACCGAACTGGCCGGCGAGCTACCGATTGCGTGGGTCATTCAGAGCAAACGTAGCCCGGGCCCGTGGAGGGGCTGTAGAGACCCCGTCACAGCAGGTTGGGCGCCAGGTTCCTGGTGGCCGGGTCAATGTGAAATTCCGTGGTGCACTTCCGGTAGGCCTCCGCATACGTGCGGTAGCGGTTGAAGGCCCGTGGGAAGCGATCCAGGCGGCCAGACTTGAGCTGGCGAAAGCAGTAGTCGTGGGTCAACCTGAGCCATTCCTCGCCCCGTGGATCCCCCATGAGCGTGAGTTTCCCGGCGAGCGCCCCGTTCCCGGTGGCGTAGTTCCTTGAGAATGCCTTGCGCGCTTTGAGGCCAGTGCGCACCCCGTACGTGTGGTGGACCACGGCCGCTGGAGTGGAGCGCATCGCGATCCCGGCGGCTTCAAGCCGGAGCTTGTAGTCCGTATCGTCGCCCGCTGGGAAACGTGCACCGGCTCCCAGGTGCAGGTCGAACTGTCCTATCTGCTGGAAAATCTCTCGCCGTATCGCGAAATTGGCCCCAATCCAGTCCCAGCCGGGCGGCGGGCTCATCCCTGTCGCTGGTTCGTAAATCGCCTCCGATGGGTGGAGGGCAGGGCAAGTGGAAATCAACGGACGCGCGGTAGCTGGAGGCACAACGGCCCCTCCCACCAGGCCCACGTGTCCGCCCGCCTGGAACGCGCACGCGAGAGTACTCAGCCAATCCGGAGCCGGTTCGCAATCATCATCGGTGAAGGCGATGATCGCTCCGGATGCCGCCATCGCGCCCGCGTTACGGGCGGCGCTAAGGCCCTTTGAGTTCAGGTGAACGACCGAGACTCGGGGATCCACCGCGGCTTGAGCGCAGGCCGCCTGGAGAGCCGAATCTGAGCCCTGCGGCACAAGTACCAACTCCCAATCCGGCCATGTTTGGGCCTGGATGGCGCGAACCGTCATGGGCAGAGTGTCGCCTCGGACCGTGGCTACGCAGACGGAAACCAGCATCGTCACTACCTGGTCGATCTTTAAGTCGACTTGTTGTTATCAAGGCGCCATTTAGCGGCCGTGGAGTATCCGTCCGGTGAAGTGCGTAAATGCACGGTTATACGCTGCAAGGTACGTCAAGAATGTGAAGTTTTAATGGCTTCCACCTCATCGATCACCGCAGTGACAACTCGGGGGTATTAGCGCAGCGGTCAGGGGAACGACAATGTTGCGGCCTCTCCGCAGGCCCGAACGTGGATTCACGGGTCACCTCTGAAACGTTCCGGCCCCGGGAGTAAGCCTTGGTCACAAAACGCAACAGGCCTGCGCGGCTTGTCATACTTGCCCTTGCGGGGCTCGCTGTCTGTATCACCTTCCTCGGCGTCTTTGCCGCATCGGCGGCGCCGGGCACCTACACTTTCGATGGTGCGCCGAGCGGGCCGGCGCCGGCCGCCGGCTCCGTCTTGTCCGATTGGGACGTGCAGGTGCACAGCCGGGATTCCGGCACCTGGCTCCAGATGGAAGGCATGGACGCCCAGCACGGAGCGGACTGCTCCGCTCCGCCCGCTACGCACCACCTCGACGGCGCCTACCAGGACGCGGTGTTCCAGTGCAAAGACCACTTCATGACCGCTATCAACGCCAGCGGTTATGGACTGATCTACTTGACCCCTCCGCAAATGGTCGACTTCTCGAGCGGCACAGCCTCGATCAAGTTCGATACTTCGACGCTCCGCCAGAGCACCCGTGACTGGGTCGACATCTGGATCACTCCCTACGAGGACAACCTGACGCTGCCGTTTGATCAGGGCGACGTCGATCTGCAGGGCCTGCCGCGCCAGGGCGTGCACGTCATCATGTCCGCCTTCAACGGCGAGAGCACCTATCGCTGCAACCAGATCTCCAACTTTGTGGAGACCGAAGTGCCCAGCTTCTGGTGGGACTCCATCGAAAGCCGGTTGGTCGCGGCGGGCCGGGCGCCTTCTCCCGCCGTCCGGGATACGTTTGAGTTGAAGCTCTCTACCAACCACATCAAGTTCAGCAGCCCGACCATTCCGGGCTGGGTGGGCTGTGACACGGACATGGCCGCGCTCGGGTTCACCCGGGGCGTGGTCCAGATCGGGCACCACAGCTACAACCCCGCCAAGGACAACTCCGGTGTCCCCCAGACCCGGCACTGGGACAACATCACGATTTCACCTTCGGTTCCGCTGACCATCATCCGTGGCGACCGGCGGTATGTGAACGACGCCACCCAAACGGTCAGCTTCCAGTCTCCGGCTCCCTCAGGCGCGAGCCTGCGGTTCAGCGCGAACGGCGAGAACCTGCAGATCAGCACGAACGGAGGCTCGACCTGGACCTCGGCGCGCATTCAGCCCGCCGAAACGAACGTTGACCGCTTCAAGGGCTACTTCGTCCCCATCCCGGCGGGCACGACTTCGGTCCGGGTGCGCGGCGACGCGACGTTCAATGGACCGTTCTTCGCCCAGGACTTCTCGATCTTCGCCCAATCGGGGGTCGTCGGCGGCAGCCAGCCAACTTCGACGCCGACTACGGCCGCGACGTCCACACCCACCTCCGCGCCCACGAGCGCCCCTACCGTAACGCCCACGACGGCTCCCCCCACTGCGGTACCGACCCAAACGGCGCCCGCCACCGCAACCCAGGCTCCTTCGAGCACGGCGACGCCGGCCCCCTCGAACACCACTGCGGGGTCGCGGATCACCTGGCAGGGCAAGAGCTGGTACCTGAATGGGGCGAACCTCCCGTGGAACAACTGGGGCTGTGATTTCGGTTGCGGTTCGAACGGCGGTGCGAGTTCGGCAAGCGCCAACGCCACGCTCGATGCCGCCTTCGCCCAGGCGAAAGCGAATGGGGTCAACGTCATTCGCTGGTGGGTGTTCCCCGGCAACCCGTGGCAGATCACTACGAACGCTTCGGGCACCCCGACTGGCCTGAATGCTGCCATCTACCCGGACTTCGATGCCGCGCTCGCGCTGGCCGCGAAGTACGACATCTACCTGGACCTGGTGCTCTTCAACGCACCGACGGCTGTTCCGTCCGGCTGGATCAACGACGCCACCCAGCGGCAGGCGTTGGCGAACGTCCTGGCGCCGCTCTTCGCGAAGTACAAGACCAACACCCGGATCCTCTCATGGGAAGTGTTCAACGAACCTGAATGGGATATCTGGAATAACAAGATCGCACTTGCGCCCACCCAGGCGACGGTCAAAGCAGTCGCGGCCTCCGTCCACGCCAACAGCGGCGCCAAGGTGACCGTGGGTTCGGCGATGCTCGAAGGCGCGGGCATGTGGGTCGGCCAGGGCCTCGATTACTACCAGGCCCACTGGTACGACTACATGAGCAGTGGTGGGTGGTGCGCTCGCTGCCGCGATTACGCTTCGGCGAAGACCGAGTACCAGCTGGACGCGCCGCTGGTGATCGGCGAGTTCTACGCCGGCGCCGATACGGATGCCCTCCAACGCTTCGAGGACTTCTACGCCAAGGGCTTCGCCGGGGCGTGGGCGTGGTCCCTCCTTCCCGGCAAGACCGCTGACGGGATGGC
>CAZKZR010000012.1:14175-17614 GCA_964557245.1 uncultured Anaerolineaceae bacterium
GGCAAGAAGGTCTTCCAGCAGTCCTACGACAACCGCTCGTTCAAGGCGGGCCAGACGCTGACCTTCACGCCGAGCTGGACGGTTCCTTCTAACGCGGAGAAGGGGATCTACACCATCAAGGTTGGGGTCTTCGCTCCAGGCTGGGGCACGCTCTTCACCTGGTCCGATCCCGCTTCCACCTTCACGGTCAGGTAGTGGACTAGCTGACCAACCAGTCAACGGCCGCGTCCTCTCGAGGGCGCGGCCGTTTCGGTATATGGCGCGGTTCTCATCCAGTGGCTGCATTTGTTCACCTTGAATTCACTCAATTCATGCACCAGTAAACGAGCGTGTGATGAGCGTAGCCGCAGGCCGTGAGAGGGCAGAATTTTACAATCTGCTCACACTGGAAATGCTCATTCGTTACATATAGTGATCAGTTCTTCTTGTTCGTTGATGAAGCCTCCTCGCATAGTCGCTCGAAGCGTGGATTCCGAAAGCCGTTCGGGTCCAAAGGAGTGCGAGTTTGCGTCGAATCGCAGCCGTCCTGGCTATCGGAATCGCAGTAGCAGGCTTCTTCGCCGCTTCGGCTTCGCCAGCCAGCTATTCATTCACCGGAGCGCCCACCTCGCCGCTACCCGCCGCTGCCGCTCTGCAGGGGTGGGACGTCCAGGTCCATAGCCGCGACGCCGGTACGTGGTACCAAACGGAGTCGATGGTTGCGCAACACGGCGCGGATTGCAGCGCCCCTCCGGCGACGCACACCATCTCCGGCGCATACCAGGATGCGGTCTTTCAGTGCAAAGACCACATCATGACGGCGCTGAACGCTGGCGGGTACGGCGTTATCTATCTGACCCCCAACCAGATGCTCGACTTCTCCAGTGGTTCGGCCACGATAACGTTCGAGCTTTCGACGCTCCGCATGAGTTCCCGCGACTGGGTTGACCTCTGGATCACCCCGTACGACGACAACCTCGCCCTCCCGTTCGACCAGGGAGATGTCGACCTCCAGGGGCTGCCGAAGCAGGGCGTCCACATCCTGATGTCCGCGTTCAATGGGAATTCCACCTTCCGGGTGAACACCATCCAAAACTTCGTGGAATCAGAAGTCGATGGCTGCTGGTGGTGCACGGTTGAGGAGAACGTGAACTACACGCCCACCGGGGCGCAGCGCGAACGCTTCCAACTGACCCTCAGCAAGACACACGTGAAATTCGAGATGCTCGGATCGGCGACCGCGACTGGAGTCGTCTGGGCCGATGCCACGATCCCGGCGCTCAGCTTTGGCCAGGGGGTGGTGCAGTTCGGTCATCACAGCTACAACCCGGCGAAGGACAACTCCGGTGTTCCCGCCACATGGCACTGGGACAACGTGACCCTCGATCCTGCCGTCCCGTTCACGATCACCCGGGCGGACCGTCGCTACGTCGATTCGAGTAGCCAGACATTGAGTTTTTCCTCGCCCGCCCCCGCCGGAGCGAGCCTGAGATTCGCCGCAAACGGCTCCGCCATCCAGGTCAGCACCGACGGTGGCAGTTCGTGGACAGATGCGCGCATCCAGCCTGCTGAAACGAACGTGGACCGCGTGCGCAGTTATTTCACACCTATCCCCGCGGGAACGAGCAGCGTGCGAATACGCGGGAACGCGACCCCTAACGGGCCGTTCTTCGCGCAGGACGTGTCTCTCTGGGCTCGAAATGGTTCAAGCGCTCAGCCCACGGCCACCCCGACGAGGACCGCCACGGCAACTCCGACACCGGCCGGGACGGGCGCAATTTCCGGGACAGTGACCCTTGAAGGTCGCGCTTCTTCGGCGGGCATCCGCGTCGTGGCTTCACCCGGCGGGGCTTCGGCGACGACTGGCGCCAACGGCACCTTCACCATTTCCGGCCTGGCGGTGAACCAGGCGTACACGCTCACCGCGACGGCACCCGGCTTCCTTTCTGCCCGCTGGACTGGGACGGGCCTGCCCGCCGGTGGCCAGAGCGCCGGGACAACCCTGCTCCGGGCCGGTGATATCGATGGTGACGGCGCCATCTCAATAGTCGATGTCTCGCTCGTAGCCGGCCTCTTCGGGCTGGGGCCGGGCAGCACCTCCGCAGACCTCAATGCTTCCGGCCTTGTGGACATCGTCGACGTTTCCCTGACCGCCGCGAACTTTGGCCTCGCCGGCCCCACCCCCTGGTAACGAACACCAACAAGTCGAAAGGATGCACGAATGACCTCTGATTCCTGGCTCCGACGGTGGCGTCTGCCGCTGACAGCGGCGATTTTCTGCGCGGGCGCGCTGCTCTACAGCGTCTCTTCTTCGGGAGCGTCCGCCGGCACCTCCATCGGGGTTGGCGGAGGTTCCGCAGCCCCCGGCGGCAGCATCAGCTCTCCCGTGACGGTTGGCCTGGCGCCGAACGACACCGTCAACGGCTTTGATGTAACCATCGGCTACAACTCGGCAGTCGTGACCGCGAGCTCGGTCAGCCTCGGGTCCGGCTGGGTCCAGGGTGGCAACGTTACTACTACCATCAACAACGCTGCCGGCTCTGTCCGGGTGCAGGGCTTCCAACTGGGCACCGGCTGCTCCATAAGCCCTTGCGCGCTGTTCACGGTTAACTGGACTGCGGTTGCCTCCGGGACGACGCAGGCGAGCGTTTCCGCCCAGCAACTCAGCGGTAGCAATGGTGGCGCTGCCGGGCAAATCACCGGCGTCGGCAGCAGCCCCGGCAACCTGACGGTGACCGGCGGTCAATCCACGCCGCCCACCAACACGGCAACCTCTGTGCCGCCGACGGCAACGAATACTCCTGTGCCCCCGACAGCGACGCAGACCAGCGCTCCGACCACACCTTCCGCCACGACCGCAGCGCCGACGAATACCCCCGTCCCCGCGGCGACCTCCACGCCCGCACAACCGACGACCGCCCCGACCCAGGCTGCGGCAACTTCAACCCCCGCGGCGCAACCTACCTCCAATCCGGTAGTCATCGCGCCCGGTCCACACGATCCACCCTCACCGAATAGCCCCTCAATCCAGGGTCCCCTCCCTGCGCCGTCCGTGAACGCTCCCGCGAATCCATCCGTGAACAATCCGAGTTCAGGCCCTGCGCCGTCCGTCGGCGGAAATGCCCCGTCTTCGAGCGACGGAAACGGCGGAGTCCGGTTTATTCCTCTTCCGCCCCGGACCGGGACGGGGACGGCCGGCGAAGGCGGAACTCCATTGACCGGGCGCATCGGGCTCGCCTTGATGGCGGTTTCCGGTCTGATGGCGATTTGGTCGCTGGTCACCAGGCGCAAGCCTGCAACGGTCGGCGGCGGACGGGACGACGTAGTCGGCCGCTACCTTGACGATGCGGAACGGCGCGGCCGGAAGTTGTAAGCCGGTAAAACCACGCGAATCCCACTCGGAGCCCCAACGGCCTCAACCGTTGGGGCTCTAAGCTTGTCCCATGACTCGCCCCCTTCG
>CAZKZR010000013.1:0-16959 GCA_964557245.1 uncultured Anaerolineaceae bacterium
GCCATCAACCGTTCGCGCGATACGCTGGGATTGGCGTGGCTGTCGCTGGCGTCGGGACGATTTTCAGTGATGGAAACGGCTTGGGCCAATCTCGGCGGCGAACTGGAGCGCCTGCGTCCGGCGGAAATTCTGATTCCCGAAGATATCGATACCGCAGCGTTCGACGCCGGCAAGATACCGGTCAACCGCGTGGCGCCATGGCGTTTCGACAGCGACGCCGCAAGGCGCAATCTGTGCGCGCAATTCGGCACGCACGACCTTACCGGCTTCGGTGAGGAACAACTGACCATCGCGGTGTGCGCCGCCAATGCGCTGCTCGGAGTGAACCAGGGGCTCGCATGGTCGATGACGGTGAACATGAAGGTGGACCTCGTGGGACGCGAGCGGCGCGGTCTCGCCCTTGGACTCAACGAGGCCGCCGGCTACCTCTCAGTAGCGGCGGCCGCGTTTCTTGCGGGCGTGATCGCGGACGCGCGCGGTTTGCGGCCAGAACCGTTCTACCTCGGCGTCGCGTTTGCCTCCATCGGACTGGCCCTGAGCGTCATCCTTGTCCGCGATACCGCGGCATTCGTGCGCGCCGAAGCAGCCAGCCACACTCAGAACGCGCCGCAGAAGGCATCACTGAAGCGGAGCTTCGCCGAGGCCACATGGCGCCGGCCCTACCTCGTAGGAGCAAGCCAGGCGGGCTTCGTGAATAACCTGAACGATGGCCTCGCGTGGGGAATCTTTCCGCTCTTCTTTGTCAGCCGCGGGCTTGAACTCGACCGCGTGGCGATCCTCGCGGCCCTCTACCCACTCGTCTGGGGAGGCGCTCAATTGGGCACGGGATGGGCGAGCGACGCCATTGGCCGGCTCCCGATGATCACCGCCGGCATGCTCCTCCAGGGCGCTGCCATTTCACTCGCGGGCTGGAGCGACACCTATTCGCTGTGGCTTGGTGCCGTAGCGCTGCTCGGACTCGGGACGGCGATGGTCTACCCCACACTCCTTGCGGCCATCGGCGACGCCGTCCATCCATTCGAACGCGCCACGACGATGGGTGTGTACCGGTTCTGGCGCGACGCGGGCGCAATGACCGGGGCATTGCTCGGCGGTGTCCTTGCCGACCTGTTCGGGTTCGGACTCGCTATCCAGGTGGTCGCTGTGCTCACCCTGGCTTCAGGGCTGCTCGCCGCAGGCGCCATGCGCGGTGGCGCTACATTGGAGGTTTCCCCATGACTGTCATTCCGTTCGTCCACGAAGGACTGGGCAACAGTTCCTACCTCGTCGGGACGGTCGAAGGAAAAGCGTTGCTCATCGATCCCGATCGGAGCATTGAGCGCTACCTTGCGGCCGCGGATGCCCGGGGTTGGAGCATCAGTCACGTCTTCGAGACGCATCTCCACGCCGACTTCGTTTCCGGGTCACTGGAGGTGCGCGCGGCGACGGGCGCCGAGATTTTCGTGCCACTGTCAGCTTCAGTTCAGTTCCCACATCGGCCGGTAGCCGCCGGCGATGTGGTACAGGCAGGCAACGGGACAGTGGCAAGCATCGCGAGTCCCGGGCATACGCCGGAGCACAGCAGCTACGTGCTCCATGCGGACGGCATGGCGCCTGCGCTGTTCAGTGGAGGGTCGCTGCTTGTGGGCGGCGCCGCACGCACGGACCTGATTTCAGCCGAGATGACCGCGTCGCTCACACGCGCCCAGTATCGAACGATTACCTCCGCCTTCGGCACTCTCCCGGACGAAACGCTGCTGTTGCCCACCCACGGCGGCGGATCGTTCTGCTCGGCGGGTTCCGGTGGCGCGCGCACTTCAACGCTCGGGCTGGAGCGCCGGACCAACCCGTTGCTGGCGCACGGGGATGAGGACGAGTTTGCATCCTGGTTCCCAACGACATTTCCCGCCGCACCGCGCTACTTCTTCAGGATGCGGCCAATCAACCAGGCAGGCCCACGGCTACGGAGCACCATCCCAACGCCGCCGCTGCTGCCTCCAGCTGACTTCAATGCCCTTCGCAAGAGGGCCATGGTCATCGATGTGCGCCCTCAGGCGGACTTTATGGCCGGCCACATCCCGGGAGCAATCAGCAACACCTTCCGCGACTCGTTCGCCACCTGGATAGGATGGCTCGTCCCGGAAGATGCTCCACTCCTCTTCGTACTCGGCGACGAACCGCTCCAGGCCGTAATTGATGAGTGCCTTCTTGTGGGATACGAACGATTCACCGGTGTCCTCGCGGGCGGAATGCGGGCATGGGAACACGCGGGACTTGCGATCTCCCGCGCTGAACTGGCGGGGGCCGCTGCAGCGCACCGACTCCTTTCAGACGGGGCGGTCGCACTCGACGTACGAGAAGCGAGCGAGTTTGCTGAACGCCACATTCCGGGAGCACTTCACGTCCCGCTCGGTGAACTCGAGCGACTCTCCGGGAACATTCCGGCGGGCCGGCCAGTAGTCACGTATTGCGGGCACGGCGAACGGTCAGCGACGGCCCTGTCGCTCCTTGAGCGGCTCGGTTTCGACGGCCTGACGAACCTCGATGGCGGAATCGATGCATGGGAGGACGCCGGCCTGGAGACGGAGTGATGGAATACGATTTCACATTCGAAGTTCAACACAGCCCACGGGCTGAGGCAGGAGGAGAAAGCAGATGACCACGAAGATCGGAGTTGCCGCCGTCGATCGAGAGGAGCTGCGCGCTCGCATATCGGAGAAGTACCGGGACGTGGCGATGAACCCCGCACTCGGGTTCCACTTCCACACGGGTGCGCCACTGGCCAGGATGCTTGGGTATCCCGAGGCGTTGGTGGCGGCCTTGCCTGAAGGCACCGTGGCGTCCTTCGCTGGCACCGGCAACCCCTTCCTCTTCGGTGACCTCCACCCCGGCGAGACGGTCGTGGACATCGGCTGCGGCGCAGGGTTCGATACGCTGACAGCCGCCCGCCAGGTTGGTCCGCAAGGGCGCGTCGTCTCCGTTGATATGACGGAGGAAATGCGAGCCAAGGCAAGGGCCGGAGCCGAGGCACTTGGCCTCGCCCACGTCGACGTGCTTGAAGGCTTCGCGGAGAGCCTGCCGGTCACCGACGGCATCGCGGATGTGGTTATTAGCAACGGGGTCATCAACCTCTGCCCGGACAAGCAGGCCGTTTTCCGCGAGATGTATCGCGTGCTCAAGCCGGGCGGGCGCATCCAGGTTGGGGACATCCTCGTGCACAAAGAGGTGCCCCAGGATGCCAGGGATGACATCGACCTCTGGAGTGGCTGAATTGCCGGTGCTCTGCTGGATGCAGAGTGGCGGCAGATCCTGGAACTCGTGGGCTTCGTCGACGTCGTGATGTCGAACGAGGTGGACGTGTTCTCCGGCAGCAAGCACGAATCGGACGCGGCTGAGTTCGATACGCGGGGCGTTACTGTGTTCGCCCGAAAGCCCGCTCAGTAACCGAAATTCCAGAGGGAGAGAACCATGGCCACAACCGTCCGCGAGACAGTGACGCAACTCCTCGAATCCACCCGCGATGTCATCGACCAACTACTTGCGCTCCCCGTTGATGAGATCCCAATGCCGTCGTCGCATACCTGCGCACAGGGCAAGGACCTCTGGGCGCTGATTACGAACGACATCGACCACGAGACGATCCACTCTGGACAAATCCTCGAAGCTCGTTACGAAGCGCGCTCGACGGCATCACCGATGGAGCGCCTCTGTGCCGAGTGGCTCCAGGCTCGTGCGCGCTTCATCGCCACGTTCATCGGGATGAGCGACGATGAGTTCAACTCCGAGACAGCCCCCGGCGGGTGGACGTATCGCGGTATCACCAAGCACCAAATCGGGTTGGATCAGGACTCGCTGAAGACAATCCAGGCTGACATCGCAAACCGGCGCGCGGGCGGCCAGGTGGTACCCGGCTGAGCTTTCAGGTGTGATCAGTGTCTGGCACTTCTGGCAATGTCGGACAGGAAACAGGTGTTTGATCTCAGGCCGTGGGCGCTGACGATGGCTGCAGCCGTTGGCATAGGCCAGCAACTCCAGCCGCGCCGAGATGCAGTCCGCCAGCGAGCAGTGCCCGGAGAGCGATGCCTGGGTTCGACTCATTCGCCTGATGCACCAGCTCAATGCCGTCGCCCACTGCGAAGCCGGCCATGACCAGCGCGATGGCAAAGTAGAGCCGGTTGGAGGGCCGCCACAGAGCAAGTCCTGCCAGCAACAGGGAGGCGAGCAATGCGGAGCCCACCACGAATGGCGATTCGAGGTCCACGCTGAAGATGCGCTCGGACGATGAACCCGCTTCACCGCCGGCGACCTGCCCTTCTGGCACATCACGATGCTCAGTTGATTCGCGGTGCGCGCCGCCTTCGTTGTTCATACCAACCGCCAGGACAGCTCCGGCTGAAAGAACCAATGCAGCAAGGAGCACCCGCCACTCGCGGCGGCCGCTCAACGGGCCGCCCGTCCGGACCATTCCTCGACCAGAGGGAGTGGCATTCGTTCCTTACGCCTGGATCTGACCCTATAGCGCCGGATGCCGAGATAGACAAAGACTCCCGCGGCGAGAGCCAGACCAACCGCCCCGAAGGCGATCCATGCAGCACCGATAGAGGCCATCGCCAGGAACGATGCCAGAACTGGTGCGCAGCAGGGCAGGCACGCGCCGACGACAATGGCACCTTTCCACCACCGGCTCATGACTGCACCGTCGCAAGGGGCCAGTATTCGGCCAGAGCGCCAACCTGCTCCGGCGAACCTTCGATCGTCAAGATCGTCGTGGTGTCATCGCCAGACACGAGCCAGTTCAGTTCCGAACAGCAGATACGTTCCGCGGAGGCGAACGCCACGACGATGGCGCGGGCTTCGGGAGCGAACTCAGCCCGAAATCGCCCACCTTTGACGGACCGACTTCGGAAAACCGCGGCCAGTTCGTCGATCCCCGGGGCACCTGCCGGGCGGGACTGGATATCGCAACTGAGAACCTCAAGGATTTCGCCTTGGAACTTAGGCACGGGAGTGGCTCCTTCGGATGATGGTCGGCAATAGCCCCGCCCGGGCTCCGCGTCGATCAACGGGCAGCACGGGCACTCGCTGACCGGGATTCCGGCAGCATGGTCCAAATCAATTCGGTCCAGATCGTCGCTCAGATTACCGAGTTCGCGGGCCATCTCATGCAGAGCAGCAAGTTGGCGTTCGAGTTCGGCCTTTTGGCGGCCGAGTAGTCCCCGCAACCGTTCAACGTATCCGCCGCAGTCTGTGTCCGGCGCAACGAAGAGCTCTCTGATTTCGGTCATTGGGATACCCAACCTTCGCGCGCCGGCGACCAGCTTGAGCCGTCGCAAATCGTCGGCCCCGTACTCGCGATAGCCAGAACCGGTCCGGCTCGCTGGAGGGAGGAGCCCGCTTGATTCGTAGAACCTGATCGTCGCCGTCGAGAGGCCGGACAGCCGCGCTACCTGGGAGATGGTTGACATGATGGGAGCGTAAACCTTCAAGTCACTTGAAGGTCAACACCCAACTGAGACCTCTTGAGAAGTGTCCGAATTCTTGCCCGAGAACGATCATCCGTCATCCACATAACGAGCGGATTACGCCCGGTGAAGTGGGTCTGCGAGGACGGCTTCGCGATTTTCGAAAGGCAACAGCCCGACGCGAACGTGGGGTGAACATAGCGCACTTCGCTGACGGCCGCCCTCTTCGATCGACTGTCCGCACGGGTCGCAGTGGCGAACCCTTCGTTCGTCCGCTTCATCATCCTGGTCTCGCCTCCAACATTTGCCGGAGCGGCTGAGAATTTCTGCCAGTGGAAACGGGAAAGGCGGTCGATCGACGACATCTCCGTTTGCCGCGCGACCCGTAGTCCCTGGCCGTTCGCCAACTTCCGCGAGCGCCGAGCAGCCTCATCCGCTGCTCAGGTTCTCCTGCCACAATGCGCAGGATGAGAATCCTCTTCGCGGAAGATGAGTCGACCATTCGAGAGTTTGTAGGGCGCGGTCTCGAGGAAGCGGGCTATGCCGTTGATGCAGTCGTGGACGGCAACGAAGCGTGGCTTGCGGCGCAAACGGTGGATTACGACGTCGTCATCCTCGACGTGAGCATGCCGGGAACCGACGGGTTCGAGGTATGCCGGCGGATCCGCGCGCGACCGGGGGCGGGGCCTGCTGTCCTCTTCCTGACTGCGCGGGACGCCATCGCAGACCGGGTGACCGGGCTTGACCTCGGAGCTGAGGATTACCTCGTCAAGCCGTTTGCATTTGCAGAGTTGCTCGCGCGAGTGCGGGCGCTGCTTCGCCGCGGATCGCCGTCCTCGCCGGTTCTGGCGGTTGGGGATCTCGTGCTGGACCCCGCGGCCCGGACGGTCGCGCGGGCGGGGACCGAGGTCCGGCTCACGGGGAAGGAGTTCGCGCTGCTCGAGTACCTGATGCGAAACGCTGGACGCGTGGTTACCAAGACGATGATCGCCGAGCACGTCTGGAACTTCGACCTCGATGCGGAATCGAATTTCATCGAGGTGTTTATCTACGCCCTGCGCAAGAAGGTCGATGCACCGTTCGGCCGCACGTTGATTCAAACCATCCGCGGCGCGGGGTACAAGATCGATGCTCCGAAGGATGCGTAACTGGCCGATCAGAGCAAAGGTTGCCATCGCCATCTTCGGCTTCTCGACCGGGATGTTGGTTGTGATGTCAATCGCTGTCTATGCCGCGTTCGCACGGGAACTCCAGGACAACCTCAATGACACCCTCCGCCTGCGAGCGACATCGAACCTGCAGCTTGTCGACTCGACGGAGTCGCCCCCCATCCTCAGGGCAGGGCCTGATCCGGGAAGTGAGCGCTCACAGGGAGAGGCCGTCCTGCGGCTGTTCGGCCCGGACGGACGCATACTCAACGACGCATCCCCGGCAGCCGAGACATCGAAGCAAGAGTTCACGTTGGTGCTCCAGGCCGTAACCACGGGGAACGACGTTGCGGGCACCATCGGCCTCGGAGGCAACGAAGACTTCCGCGCACTCGCGAGTCCGGTGCGAGCCAACGGCACAATCGTCGGCGTGCTCGTGACCGGCATCGAACGCTCGCAGGTCAATGAGCCCCTCTCGGTCCTACGAGTCATCCTGGCGATCGCGGTGCCGGTGACAAGCGTCGTGCTCGCGCTCGGAAGCTTCTGGATCGCCCGTTCAGCGCTGAAACCCGTGGCCAGGATTACCGCAACGGCCAGGCAGATCTCACGAGGAGACCTGCGTCGCCGGATCGAAGGTGTGGACACGAAGGACGAAGTCGGGGAGCTTGCCACGACACTGAACGGCATGATCGCGCGCCTCGCTGAGACGGTTGATCGAGAGCGGCGCTTCACGGCCGACGCATCTCACGAATTGCGGACGCCGCTGGCGGCAATCGAAACGAGTGTTGACGTCACGCTCAGCCGGGACCGCGGAGCGGACGAGTATCGCCACACGCTCGAGGCCGTGCGTCTGCAGGCTCACCGCCTGACGGTGCTCACCCGCCAGCTACTGCTGCTTTCGCGGCTGGACTCGGAGCAGGCACAACGGGAGTTTGAGAAGCTCGACCTTCCGAGCCTGGTCGAAGCGGTCGCTGCGACCTTCGGGGAGGAGCACCCGGAGGCGCGCGTGACGGTTGATCCCGGCACGGAAGCGCTGCAAGTCCGTGGCGACGTCCAACTCCTCGCTCGCGCGATCCTGAACATCCTGGAGAACGCAGCCGTCCACGTGGGGCCTTCGGTGGCGTTGACAGTGCGGATTTCGAAGCGGGCTGGGCCGCCTCGCGCGGTTGTGACCATCAGCGACGATGGTCCCGGGATCCCCCCGGAGCTCGCCCCGGAGGTATTCCAGCGCTTCAGGCGCGGTGATGCCTCGCGCACCAGAGGTGGCAGCGGGCTGGGGCTCGCGATTGTGGAGGCCATCGTTGAGCTCCATGGCGGAGGCGTGCGTCTCCTTCCCTCCGCCGGCGCCGGAGCGCGTTTCGAGTTGCTCCTCCCGCTCGCGGTCTGACTCCGGAACTTCAGCTACTCCTCATCTTCTCCTCACCTCGCCCGGTGAACCTGACGTTGTCCCCGCTGCCCACAGGCCGGGAGAAGGAGGATTGAGGTGAACTTTGCATCATTGATGGAGCGCCGGCTCTTTCTGGGGGTCGTTGCAGTGGCCCTGCTTGGCCTCGCCGCTGCGGCTGTGACGGCCACCAGCCAGGGAGTGTTCGCCGGCAATGGCAGCCAGACCTGCGCGACGCAGGACGCCAACGGGCCGGAAGGTCCTGAGGTGGCCGAGGCCAACGGCCAGAACGACACAGACGGCATCGAGCTGGAGTGCAAAAACGAGAGCGAGTCCGCGGCGCAACCCGGAACCATTGACGATGGCAAGGAACTTTTGCCGCAAGCGTCTATCTCGCTCGAGCAGGCAATCTCCGCCGCTCAGGGCGCGGCGAGCGGTGAACTCGGGGAGGTCGACCTCGAACACTACCAGGGCAAGCTGGTCTTCAACGTCGAGATCGGTCGGAGCGACGTGAAGGTTGATGCCGCCACTGGGACGGTGCTTGGGGTGGCGGCCGACTAACGCCACCCGAACTCCAATGTCGGTAAAGCCGGGTGGTGGCTGCGGCGACAGCTCCTCACAGCTCGCGTGGTTGGCCGAGAATCTCGCTCAATCGAACGCGTAGTGCACGCTCGCCTGCTGGCACCACCCGGTGCTTAGCCCCGGACAGCACGGCAATGATGCGCGGATGCGACGAGCATAAGAGCTGCTCGTCGCCGCGAGAGCTGATGTTGTCCTGTCCGGGTTCGCCCTAATGCACTCTCGGGTTTTACTCCACCGGGATTCCCCTCGGGAGCGGATGTCATGTCGGTCGCGCGAGTTCGGGGAAACTCCACGGCTGTGAAGTGCCGGCGACTTTGGGCGCAACGAAATCACGCGCAAAGAGCACGCCCTCGTGCTGGCGACCCTGGTCTCTGCGCGCCACGCGAAGCTGGTCGCGTTGGAGGCGCGGCCCGGTGCAGTCGTTGTCGATCCGAGTCGGCGCTCAGTTACACCGACTTTCACGCGCTTCAGGTGGGCCTCATCGCGTGCTCAGCCGGCTAGTACACGCTCAGTCTGTCACTCGAAGTAATCGAGGACGAAAGGAACCCAATCATGACTCTCGGACTAATCCTCCAGCGGCGCCTCTTCCTCGGCGTTGCGGTCCTGTCGCTTCTCGCCATGGCGGGAGCGGCCACAACCTTCGCAACGACCTCCACGCACGCCCAGTCATCCAACGACGCGTTATGTGCCCAGCAGGACGCTGAGCCGGATTCCGCCGAGACGGCAGGGCCAGACACCGACAACATCGATCTGCAGTGCGGCGACCAGAACGCCCAGGACGATAGCAAGGAATCGGACGATACCTCTGAGCAGGTCCGACCCGAGTCCGCCGGCGCTTCCGCAGCCCAAACCGGGCCCGGGCAGTAGTCGCACCAGCCAGACGCATTCGTCGCGGAAGGGAGGCCCGAACGGCCTCCCTTTTCGTTGCCTTGCGGGAGTCCCGATCCGGCGACACTCGTTCAGGTTGCGGTGCGCAATCGGCGCAGACCGAAGAACCTGAACTTGGCTGCCGGCCTAAAGGCGGGAACCGCGAAGGGGACTGTGGTGACATCTTTGCTTGAACGCCCAACAGCCTGCCGGTGGCAACCCTCCGAGTCAGGCAGGGCCCTTCTGGCATGCCTCGAGCCGTGCGTGGTTTGGGCGAAGCCGCTCGCGCGTCCGCGCCGCCCGGTGCCGTTGAGTCAGTGCGAAAATCGAGTTCGCGAAGGTAGCCCCCTGGCCGTCGCTACCGGGATGAGTCTCATAATCCCAAGTGCCGCCGCCAGCGAGATGGCGTGCTGATAGTCGTAAACGCGGCCCACCAGCAGCATACGTGACCCGAACACGGCCACGAACGCAAAGGTTGCGACGACCGCCCAGACCCGGGGCAGCGTAAGGGCGACTCCAAGCAGAAGGGCGTAGGTACCGGACGACGACCCCACATCGCGGGCAATCCAATGCCCTCTCGCCGTTTCGTCGCCCAGCAACGCCGCTGCACCCAGGGGGAGCAGCACGCTGAGCGAGCCCGTCCAATCACTGATGAAGAAGATGGCGGCAGAACGGTATGGACCCAGTCTCCAGGCTGCCAGCGGACTCACGAGCAGGAGCGTGACCCACACCGTGCCCACGAACCCGGGGCGCGATTGGATTAATGGCGAAAGGACCAACCGGTAGACTTCCAATCGCATCAGGTCTGGACCCGAGAGGCCGAAGGACTTCACGAGCGGCGCATGAATCGCCGGACCGAATGAGGTCAATGCCTGGAGACCGAGGACGGTCGCCACCAGCACGCAGGCGAACCATGAGCGACCAGCGGCCCGCATTATGCTGGGCGCACACGGCGTCTGAGCTGTCCAAACCCAGCCCTGGTGACCTGCGTCAGGAGGTTGTGCCCTTCGCCAACCCGAGCGACCGCGAGCGCGACTGGCAGCAGGTCAAGATCGGAGCCATAGACAAGGAAGCGGTCTTCCCAGCGCGGCTTCCACTTCTCCTTGTAATCCCGCAGTCCGCGGAAGTTGAACGCGGTGTTGCCCCGTTCGTAAAGGAGTCGCAACGCGACGGCTACCGGTCCTGACCCTTCGATATTGGAGAGTGGGGCGAGCCCCAGATTCAGCCCTTCACAGCCTTCCTCCCGGAACAGCTGGATAAAATGCAGGATTAGCAAGTCCATGGCGCCGTTCACGCTATCTGGCCTCCTCCGCATGAGGTCGAACGTGCCGTTCCGGGATTGATAGCGCGGCAGCACGTTTGCGAACGCCTCGATGCTGCCATCCGGGCCGCGGACGGCGAACACCCGGGTCCGCCGGAGGTAGTCAATATCGAACTGACCAAGCGTGAATGAACGCTCACGATGGCCGCCAGCGGCCATCCAGGAGTCGGAAACTTCACTCAGTTCGGCGATGGTGGCTTCGTCGAGAGGTTGTTTGAGTTCTTCAACACGGTAGCCCTCTCGTTCAAGCCCGTTCTGCACATTGCGAAGGTGCTTGAAAGCTTTCCCGCTGAGGCTAAACGTCTGGACCGGGATGATCGCCTCCTCTCCGATCTTCAGCTTTTGAAGTCCAAGCTCCCTGAGCCAGGAGGCTCCTTCGGCGGTTACCTGGTGGAATCCGAATCGCCAGCCATTTAGGCCGCACAGCTCGACAAAGCTCTGCGCCGCCTGTCGTGCAGACTCCGGTTTCCCAACGGGTTCGCCCAGGACGACGGCTGTGGAACCGACCATCCGGAAGCTCAGAAAGGCGTCGCGATCGTGAGAGAAGTAGTAGGTCTTGTCACCAAGCAGGTGGAACTGGGCGAGCGATGTGGAAGCGTACTCCGCCAACAGTTCGCGGACACGCTGGACTTCCGCAGGGCGAACCAGCGCCCGGTTCAAGACCGGGTGGACGAAGTGCCAGATCGAGATTACAAGTACGGCAACCGAGAGGCTTCGCACTGCCTCGACGAGGTACTGGCCGTGACGTGACACTGGGTTAACGGTCGCCGAGGGCACCACGAAGAGGAGCCGTAACGCGTTGACCGTCGCCTCCCGCAAGTCCACGGGCTCGACGAGTTCGGAATCGACAAAATACAGGCCGACAAAACCGACAGTGAAGACAAAGGCCTCCCCGCCGATCAGCCAGAACACGCCTTGCCGCACGCGTGACGGATCGCTGCGGGCCGGGAAAAGCCTGAACGAACCGATCAGGGCGGCCAGGAGTCCGAGCGAGAGAATCGCCCCAACGTCATCCGGGTCGCGCGGGCGGAGAGGGTGAAGGCCGAACGAAACGAGGGCTGCTGCCGTCGCCAGTAGCCACGCCATCCGCTTCGCCCGAAGCATGCCAGGAAGTGACGCGAGCAGCATGAGCGCCGCCAGGAGCAGTAAGAACCGGACGCCACCGGGGACCGTGCCCCCTAGCGTCTCGCGCACGAGGCTCCGCCGTCCCGTCGAAAGCTTGAACAATGCGCCGGTGACATTCGCTGCAGCGAGCGTGAGACACGCAGCTGCGAGAAGGCGGCGACGCATGGTCCCCGGGAGTGTCATGTTCACCGCGATTCCGCCGGCGCCCGAAAGACGCCTCGGAGCGAAATGGCCCCCGCCAGAAACGGTATCCACACCTCAAACAAGCGATAGGCAATCACGACCAGGGCAATCTCCACGGCGGCATAGCCAAACGAGCCCAGGGCGACAGCGATGCCGGCTTCCGCGAATCCCACGCCGGCGGGAAGAAATCCGACGATGCTGAAGAGCACCCCCATCGAGTACCCCACCAGCGGTTCTTCCAGGCCGGGGTGAAGCCCGAAAGCGCGAAGGCACAACCAGAGACTGAGGATGCCAGTCACTTCGGCCAGGAAGGCGTGAATCGCCGGTGGGACCATCGACAGGGGCCTGCCGAGCATCATCCGAAGGGCCTCGTAAAGTTCGTCCGCCGCATCAACCGAGGTTTCGCGGTGTGGGGCGGCTCGTCCAACCCGGGCTAATGTCCAGCGGCGAACGGCGGCCGGCCGCCCATGCAGCCATCGAACGGCGTTCTTGCTTCGCGCCGCAGCGAAGAGCAGAAGCGCGGAGAACAACGTGTACGCTGCAAAGATTCCGGCGGCGATCATTTCCACCTTGCCTACCTGTCCATCGCTAGCCGCTACGGCGAGCGCGGCCGCGAGCACAAAGGCGAATACGAAGTGGCCAAGCAGCGCAACGAGCAGGTAAGCAGAAATTGCTCGCCCGCGGTCCTGTTGCCGGGCCGCGGCCTCCGGCAGGAACACGCCGAGTCCCGCCATGCCACCGGAGTTGACGATCGTCATGTTCAAGAAGTGTGCGGCGTTGGCCAGGCGAAAGGCTGTCCAGAATGGAAGTTCGAGCCCAACGGCCCGGTAGGCGTTCCGGTACATCGCGCCGTAATTGAGCAGGTAGGCAATCGCTACCAATGCGGCAGGAACGAGAAAGCGCGGGTCCGCCTGTTTGGCCGCCACCCAGGCATCGGGCAGCTGTGAGCGGTTGATGACCAGGAAGGCGATCGCCATGAGCGCCACAATCACTGCGCCGATGCGGGCTGCCGTCATTGAACCATCCCCTCACTGAGCCACCCTATGCGCCCGGGACGCCTGGTCATGGTGCCCATTCTCACCCGTCGAGATGAAGGGGCGATGAGTGGGGTTCGTCTGCCCCCGGGCGGGCCATTGGGACGAAGTCCAACCAGTGCCTTCGCCAGCTGCGTGCGCGGTGCGCCACAGGACGCGCCGGTACCACTCGGTGATCGCCGCAGCGTCATCTCGGCTTGTCTGCCGGGTGCGCATTCACAGCTGTATGCACCTCGGCCGTCAGGGCGTGGACGTTCTGAGTCAATTCGAGGAGTTTCCGAGAAACGCTTAGCAGGTCCTCGTTCTGTTGCGCTTCCTCCTGAACGAGCAGCCACTCATGGTCGGCGGGCACCTGACGGCGGGCGTCCGCGCGATTCTGGCTAATCATCACGAAGGCGCTCAAGAAGATCGCCTCAAGTGACACGATCATCGTGAGCAGCCCAAACGGAAACGGGTCATTGAAGAGCGAACCCTTCGTGAGCAGCCAGTAGCCGAAAATGGCGATGTGCAGGTACGCGAACCACATTGACCCCGCGAACGACGTGATCGCATCCGCGACACGGTTTTGGAAGCTTTGTGCGCGTTCCTCGGCATGACGTGCAAGGCCAGGATGGCGGGCGACGATTTCCTTGGTAGTGGCGATCACCGACGAACCCCGAGGTATGGATTCCTCAGTCTAACCGCGGCCACCTGGATCGGCGGCCGAGCAGCAGGCTTCGGTACGCTCCGCGCACGCTGGCTGGTATCGCCGACCCGCGCGTGGCTGCGGCGACCTTCCAAGCGGCACCAACCAGTTGCGCTCATCGCCGCCTCAGGTTGCGATGCGAGGATCGGGGCAACAACGAAAAAAGGTGGGCACAACCCGATGAGCATTCACGGAAAGGCGCTCGCAACCTTCGCGGGGATCGCGCTCCTTCTCCCAGTCTTCGCCGCATGTAGTGGCTCCGGCGGCGGCGAAGGTGGAGAAAACGGCGGAGAAGCTCCGCTCGTTTCATTCCAGGATCCGGCCGGGAAAATCTCCGTCAGCTACCCGAGTACCTGGCAAAAGACAAGCGACCTGCCGCTTACGTTCACAGGCCAGGACGAGTTTCTCTCGATTGAGCTTCGGCAGGGCAGCGGCGACCTCGTGGAAACGGCCAAAGCTGACCAGGCTGCGGTCGAAGCAGCCGCGCCGGGGTTTAAGCTCTCGGGAATCGTCCAATCCAAAGAAGTCAAGAACTCCGCCGTGATGAGTTACACCTGGCAGACCCCGCGGAGCACGGTCACTGGAAAGCCGGTCGCCGAACAGGCCGACCGTTATTACATCGACCTCGGCAACGGCCGAATCGCCGTGCTTACCGGGAGCGCGCCGAAGGCAACGTTCGACCGAGAACAGATCCGGGACATCGCCCTCACGTTGAAGGTGAGCAAGTGAGCGCCGCTCTCGGCCAGCAGCCTGTTCTCGCGCTTAGCGACATCATCAAGGTCTACAAGGAAGGGCCTGTTGAGACCGTGGCGCTGCGAGGCGTCGATCTGACGGTATCGCGGGGCGACTATGTGGCAATCTGCGGGCCGTCCGGGTGCGGTAAGACAACGCTGCTCTCCATCACCGGCGGGCTGGCCAGGCCCACAGCCGGACGCGTGGATGTTGGGGGAACCGACATCTCAGGTCTGCCCGAAGCTGATCTCGCACGTGTACGCCGCGAAACGTTCGGTATGGTGTTTCAGGCTGACAACCTGTTCTCCTGGATGAGCGCCCAGGAGAACGTGGAGCTCGCGCTCCGATTGAATGCGCGCCGGGACATACGGCGCGCGGCGAGAGAAGCGCTCTCCGTGGTCGGGCTGGACGACCGACGAGGTGAACGCATCTCCAAACTCTCGGGCGGGGAACGGCAACGGGTAGCCATTGCGGCAGCCATCGCCAACCGGCCGCCCGTGATCCTCGCGGACGAAATCACCGGCGAACTGGATAGCGCAAGTGCGGCTGTTGTGCTCGATGCGCTCGACCATCTCGTTGCGCAGGAAGGCACGGCTGTGGTGGCCGTTACGCACAACCCAGAGGCGGCCGCGCATGCGGCCCGGAGAATCGACATGATCGACGGGCAGATCGTTTCAGGCGGCGCAGCGTGACGAACACAGCCACCAGCCAGGACTACGTCGTCGAAGCCGAAGCCGTGAGCCGCCGCTTCGGTGACCTTGAGGCCTTGCGGCCAACTACCTTGAGGGTGAGAACGGGTGAGCGGCTCGCGATAATGGGCCCAAGCGGCTGCGGCAAGTCCACGCTACTTAACCTCCTCGGGGCGCTGGACCGCCCGACCAGCGGAAGAGTTGTTTTCTCCGGCAAGGCGCTCGACTACGGAGATCGCGAAGTAACGGAATTGCATCGCCGGGGCGTGGGGTTCGTTTTCCAGGGGTTCGCCCTCATTGCCTCACTGACCGCGATTGAAAACGTCGAGTTGACGCTCATTGCTCGCGGCGAGGATCCCCGCAGCAGCCGGAAAACTGCCGCTCGTTTGCTGCTGGACGTTGGCCTGGAACACGCCGGCGGCAGGTACCCGGAGGAACTCTCCGGCGGACAGCGCCAGAGAGTGGCCATCGCCAGGGCGCTGGCCCACCATCCGCGCTTACTGCTCGCGGACGAACCCACCGGGAACCTCGACCAGGCGAACAGCGAAGCAGTGACTGACCTCCTCATTGCCCGGGCCCAGGAATCGGAGAGCACGCTCATCGTCGTCACCCACGACCCCCGTGTAGCGGAGCGGATGACACGAGTCTTGCACATGCGTGACGGCGCAATCTTGGACTCAGAGGCGCCATCGGTTTCACCCGACCAACGACTGGAAGTGCACGCGTGAACGGTGTCATCTTTTTCACCAGCCGGCAGATGTTGCGGAACCTGCGGCGAAGCATCGCCATCCTCGGCGGGCTGACCCTCGCGGTGGCCATGGGAGTCGCCACGCTGCTATACGTGAGTGGTTCGGCCAGCGGATTGACGGAAACGGCGTTGCGTCCCGTTGCCGCCGACCTCGTGGCGCACGGGACGACCGACAAAGTCGATCCCGCTGGCATCGCCGGCAGTTACCGCACCCAGGCAGGCGTCCGGGCGGCTGAGCCGCTGGTCGCGGCGGACTTCGTTAGTTTGACTTCCGGCGACGGTTCCAAGACAACGTCTCCCGGAAGAGTGTTCGCGACCACCGAAGCATTCGTCCACCAATTCCCCTTCGTCGCGACGACCGATGGGGCTTACGCCCCGGACGCCATTCTCCTGAGCGAAGCGAGTGCGTTTCGCTTGGGAGTCCGGCCTGGAGATTCGGTCAACCTCGCCATCAGCGGTGCGGCGAGGCCATACCGCGTCAGCGGCATCCTGGACTCGGCCGCCGCCGAACCACTCTTCGCCAGCGGGGACCCAAACTTCGAAGGCGAGTTCTCAGTCGTGCCGGATGTCGTCGTCATGCCCTACAACCTCTATCGGGCCGACTCCGCCACTGCCGTCTCGCCAACCGCCCCCACGGCCAAGGTCCCGGCGGACGCCCAGGTCTACATCCAGCTCGACCGCTCTCGCTTCGCGGGCGATCCCCCGGCCGCTCAGAAACAGATCGATGCCTTCGCGCGCGGTCTCGAACGCCAGAATACCGGCCAGGTGAAAATCACCGACAACGACGCCTCGGCCCTCAACCGTGCGAAGAAAGATGTCCTTGGCGCCAAGGTCCTGTTCATCTTCCTCGGCTTACCGGGCATCGCCGTCGCCGGGTTCCTGGCGTACGCCGCAAGCCAGGTGTTCCGGGTAGAGTCACGCCGTGAGGTGGGTCTGCTGCGAGCGAGGGGTGCGAACCCACGCCAGGTTTACGCCACCGCTGCCGTGTCTGCAGTCCTTCTTGGTGTGGCCGGCAGTCTG
>CAZKZR010000014.1:0-16622 GCA_964557245.1 uncultured Anaerolineaceae bacterium
CATCGATACGATCGCGGGCAAGTCCAAGGAGGAGATCCTCGCGGCTATCGTCGCGGGCCACCAGGCCTCGGCAACGTTCGTTGAGACACTCGACGAGGGCGACTTGAACAAGGTGGTGAAGCTGGGCGGCTATGAGATGGAGAAGGGCGAGATCGTGGCGCAGATCTGGATTCACCACGCCATCGCGCACGCGTACGAAGCGAGCGCGCGCTGGCCTATCACCTGAGTCCAGTCCCGTACGAATGGGCACTCTTCGCCGTCCAAACGGACTCGTGAGGTGAACCTCGCCAGGGCGTACACTACCGCCCAATTGCCCCCACAACACAGTTGAGGATACGTATGCAGATCTCCCCTATCCCTACGCTTGACCCGGAAATCAACGAGACCCGCGAAGCGACCGCGAACATCGTCAACCGGTACATCATCCCGAACGAGAACCGGCTCGGAGATTACCGGAGCCCTGACACGCAGCAGCTCCGGCGCGAAATCCAGGACACTGTGAAGAAAGCCAACCTCTGGGCGCCACATCTGCCAAAGGAATACGGCGGCATGGGCATCGGCTTCATGAAGCACGCCTACATGAACGAGATCCTCGCGTGGAGCCCGTTCTCCAACCCGCTTTTTGGCGTGGTCGCGCCGGACTCGGGCAACCAGACCATCCTCATCAAGTACGGGACGGACGAGCAAAAGAAGAAGTGGCTCGAACCGCTGATCGCGGGCGATATCCGTTCTTGCTTCTCGATGACCGAGCCAGACGCTCCCGGCTCTAGCCCGTATGCCATCCAGACCCGGGCGGTCCGCGACGGCGATGACTGGGTCATCAACGGGCGCAAGTGGTTCACGTCCGGAGCTGTCGGCGCCGCGTTCGCCATCGTCATGTGCCGCACTGAAGAGGCCGATGGCGCCGGCGGCGTGCGCGAGAAGATGACGCAAATCATCGTCCCCACCGACACTCCCGGCTTCAATATCGTCCGCCGCATCCCGGTCTGGGGACATGACTCGAACCACTGCGAGATTGAGTACAACAACGTCCGAGTGCCGGTCACGAACCAGCTGGGACGTACAGGGACCGGGCACCAGGCCGCGCAGGACCGCCTCGGCGCCGGACGCGTTTTCCACTGCATGAACAGCGTCGGACAGATGTGGCGCGCATTCGACCTCATGGTCCGACGCTCGATCGACCGCGAAGTGCACGGCGGGAAGCTGGAAACCAAGCAGTTCATCCAGGGATTCATCGCGGACAGCTACATCGACATCATGACCGCCCGTCTGATGACCATTCACACGGCCGAGATCATCGACAGCGGAATGGACCCCCGGACGATCATCTCCGGCTTGAAGGTCTACGTGCCGGCCGCGCATGAGCGGGTGGTGGACCGCGCCATCCAGGTGCATGGCGCGATGGGCGTTTCCGGTGACACGCCGCTCTCCGGCATGTACACCGGCGCTCGCACCCTTCGCATCGCCGACGGGCCGGACGAGGTGCATCGCATCCTGATCGCGAAGAACGTGCTCAAGGAGTACCACGACGGCGGAAGCTGGGACTTCGGCGTTTAGCCGATCCGGCTCCTTTACGCGGTCGTTGATCACGCCGCGGGCACAGTTCGTAAGACAAGGCGGAGGGGGCTCACACCCCCTCCGCCTTTTCGCGAGTAGGATTCCGCACGTTGAACGATTCGATCGGGCTCTCCCAGAGTGTGCTGCTCTCTCTGCCACGGCAGGAGTCATTGCTGCGTACGGCCCGCCGCCGGATCATTTCCATCCCGGCATTCTTGCTCGCAACCGTCCTGGTACTGGCGGTGAGCCCAGTCATTTTCGTGATTGGCCTACCGGTTGACCTGGTATTCCGCCGCAGGCTCGCCACGCTTCGCGCCTGGGCGATGGTGGACGTCTTCTTCCTCTGCGAGACCGTCGGGATCTTCGCGAGCGCCTGGATCTGGCTGCGGCACCGCAATCGGCAGGCGTTCCTGGATGCGAACTACCGCCTCGAGTTCTGGTGGGCAGGGACGCTTTACCGAATGGGAGTCCGTCTGTTCTCTCTGAAGCTGGAAGTCGAAGGCGCCGAGGTGGCCGCGGAGGGACCTGTGCTGGTGTTCTCCCGGCACGTGAGCCCGATCGATAACTTGCTTC
Source organism: uncultured Anaerolineaceae bacterium (assembly GCA_964557245.1). Lineage (GTDB taxonomy): Bacteria > Chloroflexota > Dehalococcoidia > Tepidiformales > Tepidiformaceae > Amarobacter. The sequence continues at coordinate 2,131 of CAZKZR010000014.1, forward strand.
CGGTTGCCCTGATCTCGCTGCCGTTCCAGAGCAAGCTACGGTGGGTGATCAATCGTTCGCTGCTGCGCGACCCATGCATCGATATCGTCGGCAACAGGCTGCCGAACTGCTTTGTGTCGAACAGCAGCGGCGACTCAGAGAAGGAGATCCGGCGGGTGGAAGCGCTGGGACACAACCTTGGACCAGCCGACGGCGTCCTGATTTTCCCTGAGGGCGGGCTCTTCAGCCCGGCGCGCCGCCAACGCATCCTCTCCAGGCTGGCAGCCAACGGGGAACACCCGTTGCGGAGCCGCGCAGAACGGCTGCGGCACGTGCTTCCGCCGCGCCTCGGTGGCTCGATGGCGCTCCTGAGCGCGGCGAACGGCGCAGACGCGGTGTTCCTGGCGCACACGGGGCTCGAGGGTTCGACGAGCTACCAGGCGATCCTCGGCGGGGACATCGTGGGCCGCACTATCCGGGTGAAGATGTGGCGCGTACCTGCGGGCGAAATCCCGGCGGCCTACGAAGAGCGCGCGACCTGGCTCTTCGAGCAGTGGCAACGGGTTGATGACTGGATCGACGCGAACCGCGTCCCACGGAGGGGCGAGGATGCCTGACGAACTGCCACAGGTGCTGGCCGCCGCTGCCGGGGTGATCGTGGTCCTGATGGTGGTCACCTGGCTCATAAGCGTCGTGATCAAAGACGCGAGCATCGTCGACATCATCTGGGGATTCGGATTCGTACTTGTCGCATGGGCGTCGTTCGTCACTGGCGACGGATACGACGCACGGAAGTGGCTCATCACGCTCCTGGCCAGCGCGTGGGGGCTGCGCCTTTCGATCTATCTCTTCATCCGGAACCACGGCAAGGGCGAGGATTACCGGTACCGAGCCATGCGAAAACGTTGGGGCCCGCGCTTCCCGGTGATTTCGCTGGTCACGGTCTATGGCCTCCAGGGATTGCTGATGTTCGTGATCTCCATGCCGCTGCAGGTGGCGCAGCTCAGCGGGATGCCGGATCACCTGACCGTGCTCGATTACGCGGGCGCGGCAATCTGGCTGGTGGGATTCGCGTTCGAATCAATCGGCGACCTGCAGCTGGCGCGGTTCAAGGCAGATCCTGCCAACGCTGGAAAGGTCATGAACCGTGGTCTGTGGCGGTACACGCGGCATCCCAATTATTTCGGGGACGCCGTGCTCTGGTGGGGGCTCTTCGTCATCGCGTTGGCGCGCTGGGAGAACGCCCTTGTCGTCTTCAGCCCGATCGCGATGACGATTCTGCTCACGCGTGTGTCAGGCGTACCCCTGCTGGAAGCGTCCCTGAAGCGGCGGCGCGAGGGCTACGCCGAGTACGTGGCGAACACGAGCTCCTTTATCCCGCTCCCTCCGAAACGGTAGCTGTACACTCGTCAGCATGACGAAGTCGTTCGCCGAACCACTGCGTACCTTCGCACTGTCGTTTCCTGAGGCACGCGAAGAGTTCTCCTTCGGTCCGGACCATGCAGTGTTCAAGGCGGCAAACGGCAAGATGTTCGCCATCGCGTCAGAGGGCGACAACGGCGTGAGTGTCTCCCTGAAGCTGACGCCGGAAGAGTCGGAGGAGGCGCTGACGTTACCCTTCGTAAAGCCGGCGCCGTACATGGCGCGAAACCACTGGATCCTTTCGACGATCAGCAGTGAGCCGGAGTACGAAATGACGCTCGTGTGGATCAAGCGCAGCCACGAACTCGTGACATCGAAGCCCGTGCGGAAGAAGCGTCAGTAACCGGCAGCGGGGGCCAGTCCGGTGCTTCGCGGCGTGCGCGCGCCAATGTTGAACGCAATTGCGGCGGCAAAGAGCGCGAGGATCCCGCCCATGTACATGGCGTAGCCATAATCTCCCGCTGCATCGTGGATGTAGCCAGCCAGCGCCGCGGCGACGGATCCGCCCACCATGTGGGAGAACGTGACCCAGCCATAGATCGTGCCAACGGAGCGGCGGCCGAAGCGGTTCGCCGTCAGCATCACCGTAGGCGGCACCGTCGCGATGTAATCCAGACCGAAGACAACTGCGAACGCGGACATGAGCGGCACGCCGGAGATCGCCGGCAACACGATGAGCGAAAGCCCGCGGAGTGAGTAGTACACCGCAAGGAGCTTCCGCGGAGAGTAGCGGTCAGTCAGCCAGCCAGAGGCGATTGTGCCAACGACGTTGAATGCGCCGATGATGCTGAGGATGCCGGCGGCCTGTTTTTCGGTGAAGCCGTGTTCGGTGGCGTGCGGAATGAAATGCGTGCCGACCAGACCGATTGTGGTAAAACCGCACACTCCGAAGCTGAGCGCGATCAGCCAGAAGTCCGCGGTGCGGAGAGCCTCTTTCATCGGGACGAGGCGCTCATCCGAGGCCAGGGGCATCTGTCCCGGGCGGGATCCGTATGCAGCCAGACCGACATCCGACGGGCGGCTGCGCAAGAACACAATCGAGAGGGGGAGCACGATGACGGTGGCGATCACTGCCATCAGACCCACCGCCTGCCTCCAACCCCAGACGTCGACGACTTCCGCGAGCAACAGGATGAAGACGAGTTGGCCGGCGCTGGCCGCGCCGCCGAGTATGCCGGTGACCAGCCCGCGACGTTCGAAGAACCAGGTGTTCGCCACCGTCGCACTGAGGACAATCGAGGTTCCGCCCGCACCAAAGCCCACCAGCAAGCCCCAGTAGATATAGAACTGCCAGAGGCTTTGGAGAGTGAAGGTGGCGATGACACCGACGCAGCCAAGGGCGAGGAACCCGAGGATGACTGGCCGGATGCCGTAACGGTCGATGAGCTTGCCGGAAACAGGTCCGGCAAGTCCGAGGGTGAGAATCGAAAGGGAGATGGCAAGCGAAATCTGGCCGGTGCTCCAGCCGAAGTCTTCCTTGAAGGGCGTAATCATCACGCCAGGGGCCGAGCGAATGCCGGCCGTGACCGTGACCAGCAAGAATGTCACAGCGACCATCACCCAGCCATAATGGATCCCGCGGCTCCTGGCGATCCCCGCAGGAGAGAACCGGTTCGGCTGATCGGCGATGACTTCAGGTGCGGCCATGGCGGAGAGTTTAAAGCAGAAACGGAGTGATCGGCAGAACCAATTGGCACTGCCGGATGGAACAATCAGTTGCCCTGCGGCGTTGGACGAACAGATGACCTGGACAAAAAGCCGCAGCGCACGGTCCCTGCTCCTCGCAGCCTGCCTGGTGATCGCCGCGAGCGCCCTGCCGCAGGCGGCGCTTGCCGCCGTGCACCTGGAAATCCGGAACGCCCGCGGCGACTGCCAGACGCCTTACGAACTCTTCGCAGCCGGACTCCCCGGCGAGCGCGAGGTCCTCGTCGACATGGTGGTGGGAGGGAAGGTTACCGGGTCGGTTGGCGGAATCTCTGAGCCCGACGGGCGATTCTATTCGCCGATCCCCCGAGTGCTGCTGCCCTGCGAGACCGGCGGCGCCGTGACCGCGAACCTTCGCATCGCGGGGGAGACCGTGGCGAGCACCGAGTTTGACGTGACAGCGCCGGGGCAGGTGCTGCCATTGCCGTCTCCGGGTGCGCCGGCCGCCGGCAACTCCCCCGGGCGCGATGGAAACAGCAGCGATGACTGGATGTTCGTCAGCGCAATTGGCGCGGCAGTGCTACTGGCGACGCTCCTGGCTGTGCTGGGAGGGCCTCGCCGGAGGTGAAGCCCGGTCCTCGGGCAGGGGACTCAAGGATGCCAACAGGCCGGAGACCTCAGGCTGGGAACCGCCAGCGGCGTCTTCGAACCTTTCGACGTCGAGTAGCGCGGCGATGATTCCGGGCGGAAAAAGGGCTTCCGGGTGGCCGCCTGGCAGTTGGGAACGGTGTGAAGCAATGGCCGCGAGCTTCTGCTCGCGCACCTCGCGGATGGAGACCGCGTATTCCCACGTATCCGCGCCGATTGCGTCGCGAGAAGGGTTGGGCGGGTCTCCCATCATGCCGATGCACTTCTCGTACTGAGGCAAGAAAAGGGCGGGCGGAAAGACAGGGAAGAGCAGCGCACTCGCCCGACCAGTGGACTCCCAGGCCTGGGCGACCCATCGGTGGAGCGCGATGTGGTCCGGGTGGCCGTACGCGCCGTCTGGCCCGAGCGTAAGCACCACATCCGGCTTGAAGGTGATGAGTTCGGATTCCGCGAATTCCGAGCCAACCCGCACCGAGCGCATGCCGCCATCCGGGAGGCGCCAGAAGGCGGGCGGCGGAATGTTGAGCGTTTCGCAGGATGCAGCGAGCTCCAATTCGCGGGCACTTGCGACGCTTTCGCGGTCTGTTTTCCCGCCATCGTGGCGCTTGCCCTTTTCGCCGCTCGAGGCACACACCATTCGGCATTCCCACCCGGCCCGGGCGGCAAGCGCCAGCGTGCCACCGAAGCTGTAGGACTCGTCGTCCGGGTGCGGAATGAAGGCGAGGAGCCGTGGCACCGGGAAATCCTACCCGTCAGCGAAAACTGGTGTGAGACAGTCGAACCTTCCGGTGGTAGATTTCACGCGTTTGTCCTCCCTTTCGGGGAAGGACGTTAAGCCACACCAACACAGGAGAATGTCCACATGGCCGGAAGGCTGGAAGGTAAGGTCGCCATTGTCACCGGCGCCGGACGCGGTATCGGCCGCGGGGAAGCGCTGGCGCTGGCGAAGGAAGGCGCCCGCGTCATCGTCAACGACTTCGGCGGTAGCACCGCCGGCGAAGGCGGAGAAAACACTCCCGCGGAAGAAGTCGTCGCCGAAATCAAGAAGATGGGTGGCGACGCGCTGCCGAACTTCGGCAACGTGGCCTCGATGGCGGACGGCGAAGCGATCGTCAAGCAGGCGATGGACACCTGGGGCCGCCTGGACATCCTGGTGAACAACGCGGGCATCCTGCGCGACCGCATCATCTTCAATATGACTGAAGAAGAGTGGGACGCGGTCATCGCGGTGCACCTGAAGGGTCACTTCACGATCACGCGGTTCGCGTCGATCGTCATGCGGCAGCAGCGGGGCGGGCGCATCATCAACACCTCATCCGAATCCGGCCTGGGCAACCTTGGCCAGGCGAACTACTCGGCCGCGAAGGAAGGCATTACCGGCCTGACCCGCACGCTGGCCCTGGACCTCGGGAAGTACGGCGTGACGGCGAACGCTCTGCGCCCGCGCGCGGCCACCCGCCTGACCCTCAGCCCTGAGATGGAAGCAGCACGAGTGCGACGACAGCAGCTGGCCGCCGCCGGCAACGCTGCACCGGCAGCGGAAAGCTCCACCGAGCAGGCCGTGGCCGGCATTTCCGCGATGGCGCCTGAGCTGATCGCGCCGCTGGTCGTTTACCTGTGCACCGACGCTGCGTCCAACATTAACGGACGCGACTTCATCATCGGCGGCGACGAGATCAGCCTGATGAGCCTCCCGACGCGCGAGCGGACGATCTACAAGCAGGGCGGCTTCGATATCGACACGCTGGAGAAGATTTTCCAGAGCACGCTGGGCGCCGGGGTGCGCAACCCGAAGCCCGCGGAAGCCTGAACCAGATTTCGCGCACAAAGCTCGGACGGCCCCTCCAGTTGGAGGGGCCGTTTCGTGTCTCAGCAAATCTCCCGCGGGCTCACGTCTGATCCCGGCATGACGAGCAACCCGGCCGCGCCCCGTAACACGGTTGACGTGCGAACCGGCTACATTGCCCGCACCATCATGAAACACGGGGCGTGACCCAATGCCTGTTCGACCCATCGAATTCGGAATCCAAACCGGCCCGCAGCACGTCAGCTACCCGGAACTGTTGAACGTGTGGCAACTGGTCGAACGTGAAGGCTTCGACCATGCCTGGACGTTCGACCACTTCATCCCGATCTTCAGCAACCCGCTGGGGCCGTGCTTCGAAGGATGGACGATGCTGACCGCGCTTATGGCGCAGGTGCCCCGGCTGCGGGCCGGGACGCTGGTCACCGGCAACTCTTACCGGCACCCGGCGCTGCTCGCGAATATGGCGGCGACGCTCGACGTGATCTCCGGCGGGCGGCTCGAGATGGGCATCGGCGCCGGCTGGTGGGAGATGGAGTACAAGGCCTACGGCTATGACTTCCCGCCGGTGGCCGACCGCATCCGCGCGCTCGAAGAATCGGTGCTGGTGATGAAGGCGCTGTGGACCGAGCCCCGGGCGAACTTCGCCGGGAAGCACTACACCATCACGGATGCGCTCTGCGAACCGAAGCCGGTGCAGAAACCTTCCATCCCGGTGTGGGTGGGCGGCGCGGGTCCGAAGATGACCCTGAAAGTGGTCGCGAAGCACGCCGACGGCTGGAACACGTTTCTGCAGCCGCGCGAGGACTACCAGATCCTGCTCGGCGCACTGGAGCGGCATTGCGAGAAGGCCGGCCGCGACCCGGGGACGATTCGGAAGTCGCTGGCGGCCAGTGTCGTCATTGACCGGGACCCGGCGAACCTGGTGCAGAAGCTGGCGGTGGTCGCGAAGCAGCGCAACAGCACGCCCGAGGAAGTGCGGAAGCGCGCGCTGGTCGGCACACCGGAACAGGTGGCGAACCAGGTGCTGGGGCTGGCCGAACAGGGCGTGGACCACGTGATCCTGGGCATCCGCGCGCCATACCCGGAAGAAGACCTGACCCTGTTCGCGAGGGAAGTCATTCCCCTGGTGAGGAAGGCGGGACATTAGACGTTCGGATTCCGTGGCCCCACCGTCGGGGGAGGGGGAATTCTTGGAGCAACCACGGAACCGGCGTTTGGAGGTGTGGGGCAACATCAACCGCGAACCCTCCGTGACCGTCGGGCCACGGATCGGTTCGGGCCGCAGGCTACATGCCCGCACCGCCGGAGACCGTCAGCAGGGCGCCGGTGGTGAAGCTGGAAGCGTCAGAGGCGAAGTAGAGCGCCGCGCCCACGATTTCGTCGGGTTCGCCGCCGCGCTGGAGCGGGATGGTGGCCTTCGCGTTCTTTTTGAAGGCTTCGAGGTCCCAGGCCTTGGAGATATCCGTGAGGAAGGGACCGGGGATGATGCAGTTGACGCGGACTTTCGGGCCAAAGTGCTTGGCGAAGCCGATCGTCATGGCGTTGACGCCCGCTTTGGCGGCCGCGTACGTGATGACGTTCGCACCCGGGTGCTGGGACGCCGTGCTGGAGACAAACATGATCGAGCCGCCATCGCCTTCGGTCATGCGTGTGCCGATGTTCGCGGTGAGGCGGAACGGGCCTTTGAGGTTCACATCAAGGACCTTGTCATAGAGGGCTTCGGTCACGTTCTTCACGTGGTCGTAGATGGGGGACATGCCGGCATTGTTGACGAGCACGTCAACTTTGCCGAACTCCTTGTAGGCGGTCTCGGCGAGTTGCTCCACCTGGTCCCATTCGCCGACGTGACAGGCGACCGGCAGTGCGCGGCGGCCAGTGAGTTCTCGAACTTCGCGGGCGGTTTCTTCGCAGGAATCGAGCTTACGGCTGGCGATGATGACGTCCGCGCCGGCTTCAGCGAACGCCAGCACCATCGAGCGGCCGAGGCCGCGGCTTCCGCCCGTTACGAGGGCAACCTTGCCCGTCAGGTCGAATCGATTGGTCATGTTCCATTCCTCCGGATCTGTGGCCGGAGTCTAGGACATGGGGACACGAGACGTTAGGCAGGGAAGGCACAATTCGCTAGCTGACGAGGCTCCAGGGCGAGGCGTCGGGTTGTTCGAAGCGTTGGACGCGGTTTCGGCCGGAACGTTTGGCGTCGTAGAGCGCCATGTCCGCTTCTTTGATCAGCCAATCGGCGGAGGCCTGGCTGTCTTTGCGGTAGGTGTTGACCCCGGCGCTGACGGTGACGCTGAGTTTCTTACCGCCGGCGACCATGACGTTGGTCTCGATCGCCGAGCGGACGCGTTCGGCGACATCCAGGGCGCCATCAAGCGCGGTTGCGGGCAGGACGACGACGAACTCTTCGCCACCGTAGCGGGCGCACAGGTCAGCCTCGCGGACGATCTGACTCAGGGCCATGGCGACGTTTCGCAGGACCTGGTCCCCTACCGGGTGGCCGTAGGTGTCGTTCACCTTCTTGAAGTGATCGATGTCCAGGATGATGACGCTGAGGGGCGTGCCGTAGCGGGAGGAGATGCGGAACTGCTCGGTGAGGAATTCGTCCAGGTGGCGACGGTTGGCGAGGCCGGTGAGGCCGTCGGTCGAAGCCTCGACGGTCAGCCGTTCGCGTTCGGCGAGGAGCTGGGCGTTTTCGCGCTCAGTCTCCAGGGTGAGCTGGAGGAGGGCCTCGTGAGCGCGGAGGAGCACCGATTCCGCGGAAACGCCGGCCTCGGGGATGTCAAGCATGGCGCCGAGGACGCCGGCGTCTTCGATGATCTTCGCAATGAGCGCATCCGAAGCTTCCGTATCGATGCCGAAGAGCTGCTGGCAATCCCAGCGGAAGCGGGTCAGCGCGCCCGCAGGATCCTCGCCGAGGGTGAGGTCAGCGGCGGCCTCGGCCGTGGCGACGCAGCGCACGATGTCCCGGTAGTCGTTGTCGGCGTGGTCCGGGCGGGGGTACATGCGAATGGCCATGACCAACGCTTCGGGGAGGTTCCATTTTTCGGCGAGCGCGGCGCCGGCTTCGGCGTGGTCGAAGCCGAAGCGCTCCTGTTCGAGGGTGCGCTGGCGGGTGAGGTCGCCTTCGGCGGCGGCTGAGACAGCGTGGAATTCGGCGGGCATCGCCTGTTCCATGGCAATCACGCCGATGAGGTGGAGGAGCCCGCCGAGGAAGGCTTCGTCCGTGCAGGCGTATCCCGCGCGCGTGGCGATTGTGCGCGCACCAGCGGCAGCGAGGAGGCTTCGCTGCCAGATCTGGGTGTGGTCGATGCCTTTGCGTTCAGATTTGCGCATGTTGCCGACGAGGGAGAAGCCGAGCGCGAGCGTCTTGACGCTGCGCAGGCCGAGCACCATGACCGCGTCGCGGACGCGCGTGACGGAACGCGGACGGCCATAGAACCCGGAGTTCGCAGTTTTGAGGACCCGGGCGGCGAGCGCCGGGTCTCGCATAATGGTGTCCGCCAGCACGTCGATATCGAGGTCTTCACGCTGAACCAGCGCGATGATCTGGACGGCAACGGCCGGGATCGTCGGCAGGCTCGCGGAATCCATGAGTTCGCTCAGTGAGGGCGTACCCGGCATTGCTTTCCCCTGTGCAGCGTTTTCTGTCACTGCGCGTGTCTGTTCCGCAGTTATCGGCACGCTGACGGGCGAAATTGACGGGTAAATCAGGTGACTTCTCAGGGAATCCCCTACACCCCGGCTTCACTCTCAGGGCGGGGGCGCCGCGCGAGCGGGAGCGTTGGAGTGCGGGTTTGACGGGTTCCCCGGGCGGTCAGTCCCCCAGGTTGCGGGCGAAGAAGTCCATCACCTTGTTCCAGCCATCGACGGCCGCTTCGGCCCGGTACATCGCGGGGGCGTGGTGATAGAAGATGCCGTGCCCAGCGCCATCGTAGCGGTGGAATTCGTGTTCCTTGCCGAGTTCGGTCAGGCGCTCATCGAGGGTGTTCACCTGTTCAGCTGTCGGATTGCGGTCGTCGTTGCCGTAGATGCCGAGCATTGGGCAGTCGAGGTCGCCGGCGTACTCAATCGGGGCGACCGGGCGGGAGGCGGTGGCGTCTTCCGGGCGGGCGACAACACCGCCGCCCCAAAGGTCGACAACCGCATCGAACCCAGGCGCGCGAGTCGCGGTCAGGAAGGCATGGCGGCCGCCTGAGCAGGTGCCAATGATGCCTACTTTGCCGTTCGCGTTCGCCTGAGAGCGAAGGAAGTCGCGGGCGGCAGCGAGGTCGCCGACGGTTTGATCGTCGGGAGGTCCGCCGGCTTCGCGCGCTTTGGCGCCCATTTCGCCCGGCGTGCCGTGACCCATGCGGCAGTAGAGGTCGGGTTCGATGCAGGCGTAGCCCTGGTAGGCGAGCTTTCGGGCGGCTTCCTTGGACCAATCATCCCAGCCAGGGAAGTGGTGAGCCCAGACGACGCCCGGAAACGGCCCAGGGCCGGCGGGGCGAGCGTAGTAGGCGTGGATGGGGTCGCCGTTGTGGCCGGTGATAGTGATGGTCTCGGCGATCATCCCTTCGTATTGGTCAGTGGTAGCTGGCATGGCGGCCCTCGCGTGCAGGATAGGGCGGGATTCTACGCATGAAGCCTGACGTTTGCGTGAAGGTCTCCGGCGGGAGCGACGCGGGATTCAACCTGTTAACAGGCTGCAACAGGTTCTCCCAGATTCGAGCCGCCCGCCGTAACAGGCTCCAGCAACGGCAATTTGCAGGAACGGAACAAGACGCAGCAGGTTGACGCCCAAAGCTGCTGAGGAACCTGCTCGCCTGTAGGTGAGGAGGACGCGCGACGCCGGATTCGGGATGGAAAAGAGAGCCATGCGTCAACCGTACGGCCAGAGCGTGGTTACTCAGAGGGAAGCAAGGCACTGCCCCGCTTTGCTTGCATACCTAGAAGTACGATGTATTGTAGTGCTATGCAAACAGCTCGAGACCCGCGCATCGCGAAAGACCTTGTCGCCGCTTCGGCGACGCCGCTCGTCCTGGCCATCCTGGATGAAGCCGAGAGTTACGGGTATGCCATTCTCAAGCGCATCGACGAGCTTTCGGGCGGGGCGATGGAATGGACCGACGGGATGCTCTACCCGTTACTCCACCGGCTAGACCGGCTGGGGTACGTGGAAGCCAAGTGGGACGCGGAACCGGGTGGGCGGCGGCGGCGCTACTACTCGATTACACCGGCGGGCCGGGACGCACTCACCGAGCAGCGTCGTCAGTGGGAGGTGGTTTCGGAGGCGCTTCAGAACGCATGGCGAGCGATTCAGCCGAGCCAGGCGATGCCGGGGGCAGCGGGGGCATGACGATGCAGGCAGCCTTTGAGCCGGGGATTGAAGCGCAGATCCGGGAATGGCGGACCTACCTGTTGCGCCGCAAGACCATCCAGCAAACGGACGTCGACGAGCTTGAGGACCATCTGCGTTCAGAGATCAGCGAGCTTGGGGCGGTCGGCCTGAGTAGCGATGAGTCGTTCCTGGTGGCGATCAAGCGGATGGGCGGGCTGAACGAACTCTCGCGGGAGTTCGCCCGGGAGCGTTCGAGCAGGCTGTGGAAGCAGCTCGTGCTGGCGGGCAGTTCGGCGAAGGAGCGGTCACGCGATCTCTACGCCGAGTTGTTCATCACCACGCTCATCGCCATCGCGGCCGCGCTCACGTTCAAGGCGCCCGCGCTCTTCGGCTACAACCCATTCGGCAACGCACAAGGCGATTCGGTAGACGCGGCGACAGCGTTCTACTTCCGGAACGCGTCTCTGCTGGCCCTGCCGTTCCTGGTGGCATTCCTGGCGTGGCAGCGGAAGCTGACCAGCCGCACCGTGTTGCTGGTGGCCGTTCCGTTCGTGCTCGGCGCCGTGTTCGTGAACGCGTACCCGTTTGAGCGCGAGGGGGATACGGAGATCCTTGCCGGCATCCATCTGCCGATTGCGTTGTGGCTGGTCGCAGGGGTTGCGTATCTCAGCGGGAACTGGCGCTCCAGCGCGCCGCGCATGGACTTCATCAGGTTCACGGGCGAATGGTGCATCTACTACGCGCTGATCGCCCTTGGCGGCGGCGTTCTCTGCGCGATGACCATCGGCCTGTTCAAGGCGATCGGCATTGACGCGGAGCAGTTCATCGGCGGCTGGGTGCTGCCGTGCGGAGCCGTGGGAGCGGTGGTGGTGGTCGCATGGCTGGTAGAAGCCAAGCAGAGCGTGATCGAGAACATGGCGCCCGTGCTGACGAGTGTCTTCACCCCGCTGTTCACGGTGATGCTTGTAGCCGCGATTGGCGGGATGGTAGTTACCGGGAACTTCGTCGATGCCGAACGGGACGTCCTGATCCTCTTCGATGTGCTGCTGGTGCTGGTGGTCGGGCTCGTCCTGTATTCGATTTCGGCGCGAGATTCGGAAGCGACCCCGAACCTCATGGACGGAGTGCAACTGGTGCTCGTGGGGAGCGCGTTCGTCATCGACGTGTTCGCGCTCATCGCGATGCTGAGCCGGATCAACGACTTCGGTTTCACGCCGAACCGTACGGCCGGGCTCGGTCTGAATATCGTTCTGTTAGGGAACCTGGTTTGGTCGGCGCGGCTGCAACTGGCGTTCATTCGCCGGCGGCGCGCGTTCGCGGCGCTGGAGCGCTGGCAGACCGCCTACGTGCCGGTCTACGCGGCCTGGGCAGTCGCCGTGGTGGTGGTATTTCCGGTGGTCTTCGGATTCGACTAGGGCCTGCAAGGGATTACGAAAGACCCGCCGTTTGGCGGGTCTTTCGCGCTGGTACGGGAGCGGGCCGACGCCGTCTAGCGGCTGGCGGCCCGTTCGATTGCGCGCCGGGTGAAGACCTTCACCATGGCGCGGCGGTAGGCCTCGCTGGCGTGGATGTCGGAGTTCACGTCCTCCAGGTTGTCGGCGGCGATGGCCGCGGCGGCATCGATGTTCGCCTGGGTCATCTCTTTGCCGGCGAGGGCAGCTTCGACGTTGGTCAGACGCTGGGCGTGCGTTGAAGCGCCGGTGATGCCGATTCGAGCCGAGGTGCAGGTTCGGCCGTTCATCTCCAGCACAGCCGCGATGCCGACGATGGCGTAGTGAGAAGCCCGCTGGTGGAGCTTCACGTAGGCCGCGTTCCTGGCGGGCGGCAGCTGGATGCCGGCGATGATCTCGTCCTCGGCCATGTCCACGGTGAACATGCCCTGGAAGAAATCGCCAGCCTTAACGGCGCGCCATCCGCCGGGGCCTTTGAGGTGGATTTCCGCATCCAGTGCGACCATCACGGCCGGGTAATCGGCCGCGGGGTCGGAATGGGCGAGGGAGCCACCCATTGTGCCGCGGTTGCGCACCTGGGGGTCGCCGATTTCGCTGGCGCATTCGCTGACCACCGGGCAGAGCCGCCGAATCAGCTCGGAGTTCACGACGTCAGCGTGCGTGGTGACCGCGCCAACGACGATTTTGCCGTCCTTCTCGGTGATTCCCTGGAGCGCAGGTATGCGAGAGATATCGATAAGGGTGCCGGGCTCGCTCAGCCGGAGTTTCATGAGCGGAATCAGGCTGTGTCCGCCGGCAAGGAACTTGCCGTCGCCGTTCGATGCCTGGATCAGCGAAATCGCTTCGTCCAGGGTGGCCGCGCGCTTGTATTCGAATTCTTCCGGGATCATCTAGTTCGCCCCTTCGTTGATGATGCGCCAGAGCTTTTCCGGCCGAAGCATCATGTCGATGTGCTTCACGCCGAACTGGCTGAGGGCATCGACGGCTGCGTTTACGATGCACGGCGTTGAACCAAGCGTGCCGGCTTCGCCAACACCCTTGGCGCCGAGCGGGTTGACCGGCGTCGGCGTGACGGTCTTGTCGAGTTCGAACCAGGGGAAGTCAGTGGCGCGCGGGATTGCGTAGTCCATGAACGAGCCGGTCAGGAGCTGACCGTCTTCGTCGTAGACGACTTCCTCGATCATGGCCTGGCCGATGCCCTGGGCCAGTCCGCCGTGAATCTGACCTTCAACGATCAGTGGATTGATGATCGTGCCGGCATCGTCCACGGCGACCATCTTGAGAAGCTTCGGTTCGCCGGTTTCGCGGTCGATTTCGAGCATGGCGATGTGGCAGCCGAACGGATAGGTGTTGTTCGCGGGCTCCCAGAAGGCCTGGTCAGAAAGTCCCGGATCGAGACCCGCGGGGAGCGGGACGGGGACGTAGGCGAAGGCGGCGACATCGGAGAAGGCGACGGACTGGCCGGGGGAATCCTTCACGTAGATTCGCCCACCTTCGAAGACCATCTCGCTGGTATCCATCTCTTCGTTCGGGTTCATCATCGCGGCGGCGAACTTGGCCATCTTGTCTTTGACCTTCTCGCCGGCCTTCATGAGCACTGTTCCGCCGACGGCCTGGGAGCGGCTGCCGAAGGTCCCGATGCCCTGTTTCACCACGCCGGTATCGCCGTGGAGGATGGTGACATCGTTCATCGGCACGCCGAACTGGTCCGCCAGCATCTGGGAGAAGGTGGTCTCGTTGCCCTGGCCGTGCGGTGATGCGCCGGTGGTGGCGGTGATCTTACCGCTGCGTTCGATAGTCACGCTGGAGTATTCCCAGCCGCCCGTGGGCAGCGAGGCAGACGGACCGAGACCGCAGACTTCGACATAGAAGGCGAGACCGAGGCCGACGATCCGGCCGTCAGCGCGGGCGCGGTCGCGTTCAGCTTTGAGGCCTTCCCAGTTGGCGTTCTTGAGGGCGAGGTCCAGCGCCTTTTCGTAGTCACCGGAGTCGTAGACGGCGCCCATCTGGGTGGCGAAGGGGAACTGGTCAGCCTTGATGAAGTTCAGTCGCTTCACTTCGGCGGGGTCCATGTTGAGGTGGCGGGCGACCATGTCCATCGCGCGTTCGACGAAGTAGGTACCTTCCGGGCGGCCGGCGCCGCGGTAGGCATCGGTGGGCATCTTGTTGGTGAAGACTTCGGTCAATTCGGCGCGAATGGCGGGGATATCGTAGGTGCCGTTGA
>CAZKZR010000015.1:0-16569 GCA_964557245.1 uncultured Anaerolineaceae bacterium
GAGATCGCGACGGTCACCGGCGGCGTGTATTACGTGGCTGAGGACGCCGACGCACTTTCGAAGGTCTACGAAAGCATCGACCTTCGGCTTTCAGTGACCGGTGATCCGAGGGAAGTCACTTCTCTGGCGGCAATGGCCGGCGTGCTGGTGATGACCGTGGGTGCGGCGTTCAGTATTCGGTGGTTGGGGAGGGTCCCGTAGTCATGCATTTCACGTGGCCCCTGGTGCTCCTGGCGCTCGTCTTGATACCGCTCGCAGTTGCGGTTTACGTGTGGGCGTTGCGACGGAGGCGACGATTCGCGGTGCGGTACGCGAGCCTCTCTCTGAATCGCGCGGCTTTGCCGAAACGCTCGCGCTGCCGGCGCCATGAGCCGTTCGCGCTGTTCCTGGCCAGCATTGCCAGCCTGATCATCGCCGCTTCGCGCCCGCAGACGGTGGTGGCCGTGCCGATCAACAAGACCTCGATCATCCTCGCGCTGGATGTGTCTCTGTCGATGTGTTCGAGCGACGTTGAGCCGAACCGCCTGACGGTGGCGCAGGACGTGGCGGAGAAGTTCGTGAAGGACCAGCCCGGAGGGACGAAGATCGGGCTCGTGGTGTTCGCGGGATCGGCGCAACTCGCGGTGCCGCCTACGACGGACAGGAAGGAGCTGACGGCGGCGATCCAGGCGCTGCGTACGGGCCGAGGCACCGCAATTGGCAGCGCCGTGTTGAAGTCCGTTGACGCAATTGCCGAAGTGAACCTGGATGTTCCCAGGAGCGGATTGGACGTCGAGGCCACCACGGGCGTGAACCGGGGCCCGGCGGACGGCGAGTACGAGCCTGACATCATCGTTCTGCTCACGGACGGTGCGGCGACCCAGGGAGTCGATCCGCTCGTGGCCGCGCAGCAGGCGGCCGATCGGAGGGTACGGGTGTACACGATTGGATTCGGGACGGAAGATCCGGCGCCGCTGGTGTGCTCACGAGAGCAGCTTGGCAACGAGACGATTCCGGGCCGATTCGGACCCGGAGGGCCGGGTGGACCGGGTGGCGGCGGTGGGAGGCTCCAGGCGCTGCGCTTCGACGGAGAGACGCTGCAGAGCGTGGCGGAGATCACCGGCGGCAGCTACTACCAGGCGGAAAGCGCTGGCGAACTGAACGACGTTTTTGAGAATCTGCCCAAAGACATCGCGACGCAAAAGGAGGAAACAGAAGTTAGCGTGGCATTTGTCGCGATGGGGGCGCTGGCCGCAATAGCGGCGGTCGGGCTGTCCCTTGCCTGGAACCGGTTCCCCTAGCCGGCAGGTCTGTAAGAAACCCCGAGTTCGGCGGTCTTAGGAGGGAGGCGCAGCGACGCAACGCCCATTTCGGGGTGCGCGTCCGCGCCAGAGGGGAAGGTCGCGCGAATGTGGAGTCAACAGTTGAGCGGCAACGAACGTATCCGGAGTGAGGCAGCCCGGGCCGTGGCCGAATCTCGCTGCTCTTCGAACGGCTGTTATAGCCGGAAGGGATCGACGCAGTGAAGTCGGATATCCAGGGGCAGGCAGCCACCGCGAAGCGGTCGGTCGCCGGAGTAGATCGAGAACGAACGAATCCACCGCGGCGCCTGCGCGTCGCTGTCGGTGAAAAGTCATCCACGCTGGGATTGCTCGTTGAAACGCAACTTCGCGCCTGGAACTACGAGGTCAGCGAGATTGTCGCCGTGAGCGACCTCGACCCGCACGAGGTGATGATCTCGTGTCCGGATACGGCGGGGACGCTTCGAATTTTCCAGGAGCCGCCGCCCCGCGGGGTGATCGCCAGGTCATTGCAGGACCTGCAGTGCAGCATCCTCGCCGGTGACGTTTCTCCGCTGGAGTTCAGAGCGGGTGTGGAGTCGTTACTGGGTGGAGCGCGGGTTTGGTCGCCGGCGATTGCCGCCATGCTGCCGGCGGCGGCGACTGACCGCGGGAAGCTGACGCGCAGAGAAGAGGAAGTGGCGCGCCTGGTGGTGCGCGGTCTTTCGAACCGTGAGATTGCGGGCGCGCTGGGGATTTCGCCGCATACCGTGCGCACGCACTTGCAAACGATCGCGAGGACGCTGGGCGTGAACTCCCGGGACAAGCTAGCGGCGCTCATGGCAGGGTGAGCCCTGGGCGACTTCAGCGATTGCGGCGGCGAGACATAGGATGGACGGCATGGCGACGCCATTGCCGATCCCGCCCAAAGTAGAACGTTTGGCCGGCTTCCTGCTCGACGGCGGCGTCGAGACGCCGCTCGGCGAGGAACTCCAACGATGGATGACGCGCTCCGCCCGGTTCAGGCGGTTCGCGGAGTTGAACCAGGACAAGATTCGAAAGAAGCTCCGCGGCGCGGTGGGCGCTGACGCCAGGCGGGACGTACGGGCCGAACTGAACATCGCCCGGCTCCTGCTGGCCGATAAGCGGATTGACCTGGAGTTCGAGGCCTACGGCTCCGGAAACGCCGGGCCGGACTTTACCGCCGCGCTGGGCGGCGAGCAGTTCAACATCGAGGTCACGAGGATTCGGGGCGATGCCCGGACATCCGGATTCGGGACGATACTCGCGAAGATTCGTCAGCTGCCGCCGAGTGTTGCGAACGCAGTTGTCTTGAGCATCGAGGGCATCGATGCCACGGCTTACGACGTTGGAGCATCGATTGCGGTGCTCCGTGCCCGAGCAGAAAGCGCCGACGAAGCACTCTTTAACGCCCGCGGATTCAACGGCAGCCGCGGATTCCGTGAACGGCTGGCGCGCCTGGGTGCGGCATACGTGTTCGCGGAAGACGGCGGGGGCGAGGCCCGAGCCTCTTCCTGGCACAACTCGTCGGCGCGGATCGCCTTCCCGGCGCGCGCGAACCGGGCCTGCCTCGCGTGCCTCCGCGCTGAGGACTGACGTGAGGGAAGGGTGGCCCTACTCCCGCGTGAGCGAGGGAAGCCTGCGCTTGTTCGCGAGCGTCCCGATGAACTTCGTCACGGGCGAGACGGAGTTGGAATCAACGGATACTTCCTGGCCTCCGAACACGCTGACCGGTGCGAGAGAGGAGTTGGACGGCGTTACCAGGACTTCGTGTTCGTAGGAACGAACCACGGTTTTTCCTGTGACCGGTGCGACATCAACGGAGAACCTGGTCCCCCGGACGCTGGCGACGGACGTCGGCGACTTGATGCGGAAGTCCGACTTCGCGATGCCATTCACGACGTACTCGGCGGAACCGGACTTCATATCGAAGTAGGTGTAGTGGACGCTCTGATTGAAGAAGTTGAGCGAGAGCTGGGTGTTGGGCTTCACCTTCACTTCGGCGTTGTAGGAGACTTCCGGGCCGGACCGCGGATTGAACAGGCCGCGCTCTTCGTAGTGACCGACGATGGTACCGTCGGCACCGGTCTCGACGGTGTCTCTCGGGCAAATGATGTCGCCCTTCTTGAGCGGGACGCGCTCGGTATCGCCGATGAGCACGGTGGCGTTGCCGGAGACTTCGTCCGCGACCCAGCCGTCGTTGCAGGCAGTTGAGCGGCCTCCGCTGGACCAGGTGACGCTCACCAGGTCTCCCGCGGCGGCCTTCGCGCCGCCGCTGCCGTCTCGCTTCACGACGATGGCGTTGAAAATCCGCGTAGTGGCTGTGGACGACTGGACGACCATGGTGCAGCGCACCGCCGTGCTGTCGTCGCAGGTCGTCTTCTGGCCTTCGCCCTCCACTTCGACGATCTGCATTACGAGGTCGGTATTCATGAGCGAAGGGTCTGTGTAGGCCTCCAGTACGACGCGAAGCCCGGGCTTCACGTTGTCGATGCCGCCGGCGGTGTTGATGAAGACCTTCCCGCCCCACTCTTCCGTGGCTTGCCAGGTAATGGTGACGGGGTTGCTGGTGGCGCGAAGGTCGGTGCCGTCGTTCTTGGTCACCTTCGCCACGTAGGTGTAGCTCACGCCCGCATCGTAGACATCGGTCTTGTCGCAGGGAGATTCCAGGCAGTTCCCGCCGAAGCCCGTGTCGGTGCGTTCGATGCGGATCATGTAGATGCTCGCGTTGATGGTCGGCGAGGCGGTAGCGATGAGGTGCACCACATCGCCCGCGTCGACGGTCTGATCGGCCGTGGTGAGGGTCACCGTACCGGACCAAGCGCTCCACTGGACGACGACGGAGTTCGAGCTCGCTTGAGTGTCCTGGCCCTGGAGGTTGGCGATGAACGCCTGGTACGTGCGCGAGCCGGGCTCGTTCTTGTAGTCCTTGTACGTGCAGATGGTCACGTTCTGGCAGTAGACGATGTCGCCGTCAGTCTGGTTGACGATGAAGATGGCGAAGCCGGTACCGCCGGTGTTCTTGTTGGCGGTTGCGGTGAGGGTGAAATCATTCCCGGCGATGAGGCTCGTATCGTCAGCGGTGAGCGAGACGCTCCAGCCGCCGGAGCCGGTGCCGCCGCCGGGGTTCTGGGTTGTGCCGCCGTTCGGGCAGGGAACGGCCCCCTGGGGTCGATTGAGATCGGCAAGGTTCTGGGACCCCGTGACCATCTCCTGGGTGGTGAAGTCGTCAGTGCCGTTGTGATTGTTCGTGTACAGCACGATGACGATGAGCGCGCCGTTCTGGAGTACCCATCGTTGCTGGCGGACGGTGAATTCGCCGGCGTAGGTGGTGTAGTTGCCTTCCTGGCGAGTGGCTTGTTTCACTTCGCCACCGCAATAGTCGACGGTGACCGCGACACCGGCCGTGCGGCCGGCGGGGCTGTTGCGTTCGAATTTGTAATTGCAGACGAAGCCGATGTAGTTGCCGTTCACCATCGCACCGGGGCCACTGGCGTCGAAGAAGAGCGTGGCCGGCTTGATGTTCTGGGGGCCACCGGGCGACTGGCAGGCTTCTGGTTCCTCCCAGGGACGTTGCGGCACGGCGGCCAGGGCCGGGCCGGCTTCGAAGACCAGGAATGCGACGAGCAGCGCGAATCCCACCACCAGCGTGGCAGCTTTCATGAAATCTCCCCCACCTTGAGCGCCGCACTATACCGGCTATCTGCTCAGCGCATTTAGCGCGTTGGGGTGAGGAGTAGGACCTCACTAGAAGAGCGCTGCCTCTTCCCCTTCTTTGAACGGCGCGTAGGCCGGGAAATCGACGTCGTAGGCGGATTCGGGGTTCTTTCGGACTCGCTTGTCGAGGCGGGTGACGTCTTCGCCGACGAGGATGCGCCAGCGGTCTGCCTTCACACCGTCGAGGATGATGGTCGCCGCCTTTGCGGCCGTGGTCGGCGCCATCGTCTCGAAGCGCTTGATCATCGCTTTCTGGGCTTCGAGGAGGGCGGGTTCGTCCATTTCCATGGCGCCGGGCATGCCCATGGTGGCGAAGCGCTGGCGCATCTGGGACTTTTCATCCTCCGACAACGGGACGTTGTCACCGACGAGGACGCGGCGCGAGTTGAGGCCGATAGGGGTGCCGACTCCGCCGGGCATGACGATGTGGGCTTTCAGGTGCGGAGCGTTGTTGCGGAAGTCGGTGATGAGGGCTTCGGTGAAGCCTTTGACGGCGAACTTGGCCGCGCTGTAAGCGGTATGGGTAACGTTGGGCATGAGCGCAGCCCAGAAGCCGTTGGCACTGGAGGTATTCACCACGGCGCCCTCCTCGGACCGGAGCAGCAGCGGCATGAATGCCCGGCAGCCGTAATAGACGCCGAGCCAGCAGATATTGAAGACCCTATCCCATTCTTCGCGAGGAGCGTTGATGAAGCTGGCGCCGCCGCCGATGCCGGCGTTGTTGAAAAGGAGGTTGATGTGGCTGGTCTGATGGTCGCGGGCCACTTCCGTGGCGAACCGCAGCATCGCCGCTTCATCGGCTACATCGGCAACGTGGGTGGTGACGCGTACGCCCGGCGGGAGGCCCTCGGCTTCGCACAGGCGTTTCGTTTCGGCCATGTTGTCGGTCAGCACGTCACAGATGGCGACGCTGGCGCCGGCGGCGACGAGCTGGCGCGTGAGTTCGCGGCCCATCCCGGTACCGCCTCCGGTGACTACCGCGATCTTGCCGTTGAAGTCTTTCACGTGCGCTCCCTTGTTTTGGGCGCAGCATAGAAGGGGGAGCGTGGAGTTGCCACGCGACTGGGGCCGGGGCGTTAGTCGGCGGAGAGGGCGACTCCACGAGCGATGAGCGCTTCAACCGCGGTGGCGCTCAAGCCGGCTTCGGCAAGGACGGTCCTGGTGTCCTTGCCCAACACCGGCGAAGCGGAGCGGACGGAGAGGGGCGTCCCTGAGAACGAGACCGGGGGCGAAACTACGGTGACACCACCGACAGTCTCATGTTCGAGCCGAGTCAGGAACCCGTTTGCCAGGACCTGGGGATCCGAGAGCAGCTGTTCGGGAAAATGGAGCGGGGCGCACGGGATACCTGCCGCGGCGAGCTTCGCGCGCCAGTTCTCCGTCGTGTCGTTGCTGAGAAGCCGCTCCACGGTCAGCCGCAGCTCCTCCGCGTAAGCGCGGGCGTCGTCCGGGAGCCAGCCGGGCTCACGCGTCCAGCGGTCCTCGAAGCCGACGACGTCCATCATCTTCAGCCGGAGCGGCCGTGGCATGGCAGCGACGGCGATGGTCCCATCGCCCGTGCGCAGATAGCCGTAGTAGACGCGCATGATGGCGTGGGGCTGCAGTTCTTCGCGCCGGGCAAGGACATCGGCCCAGGATGCACCTTCCGCGAAAGCAGTCTTCAGATAGTCGACAAACTCCTCCCGCCAACCGTCGATGACGTCCACATGGTTGATATGGTTGTTCTGGAGGAGGAGCGCTGCCTGAAGGAGGGCCACGTCCAGCCGTTGCCCCTGGCCGGTGCGTTCGCGCGTGTAGAGCGCCGTCGAAACGCCCCACGCCAGCAGCATGCCGGCCATGTAGTCGACGATCGGGTCGGCGAGGTTACTGGGGCCGCCTGGCTGAAAATTCAGGAGGCCGGCGTAGGCAGCGAGGACGACATCCATTCCCGCGGCGTCAGCCATGGGCCCCTTACGGCCATAGGCGGTGTTCTCCGCGTAGATCACGCGCGGGTTCCGCGCCGCGACGGATTCGTAGTCCAGGCCGTGACGGCTCGCCTGGCCTGGCCGAAAGTTGGCGACCACGACGTCAGCGCGGAACACGAGTTGCAGGATCGCGTCGCGGACGTCCGGATCTGCGAGGTCAACCGCGATGGAACGCTTTCCCCGGTTCTTATTGAGGAACTGACGTCCCTCGCCGGGGATGATGGGGCCGTTGCGGCGGGTTTCGTCACCTTCGAGTGACTCCACTTTGATGACGTCGGCGCCGCCGTCCGCGAGGAGCTGGCCGCAATATGGCGCGGCGATGAATCGCCCGAACTCCACCACGCGCAGTTGTTCGAACGGACCGGCCACGCTACGCGTCCTTTCCCGGGGCCACGAAGGAGCGCGTGTCACCTTCGGTCCAGCAGAGCGAGATGATGAATTCACGGAACGTGCGCACGACATTGGACTCCCAGCCGCGGTCGCGTGAGACGACGAAGAAGCCGCGCCGGGGGGGCGAGGCGAGCTTGAAGGCGGTGAGCGCCGGGTCGTCGGTATCGGCGGCGTAGCTGGAGACGATCGCCACGCCGGCGCCCTCGCGCACGGCGCGCTTCATGCCGCTCAGGGCGCCGATATTGAGCCGCGAGCGCGGTGTGACACCCGCGGCTGCAAACCAGCCGTTGATCAACTGCTGAATCGGCGCAACGCGGACTCCGGGGTCCGGGATGCCGAAGTGGATGAAGGACTCCTTGGCGACATCGGTGGCTGAAGCTGGGCGCTTGAGTTTCGTGAGCCAGTGCCCCGTGGGCGCAATGCCGACGAGCGTGTCAGCGAGGAACTCGACTTTGTCGAGTCCCGGATGGGGCGTTGGATCGCTATGGACGCCGAGGTCGTAGCTACGGTCAGCAACGCCGGCATCGACCTCGTCGTTGGTCCCGGTGGCTCGGACTCGAATCTGAACGCCCGGATACCGGCGCTGGAAGGCGACGGCGACCGTTGGGATGACGAACTCGGCGGCCGTGGTGCCGGCGGCGATGCGAAGTTGGCCCTGGCCGAGGGAGATATCGTCGAGCAGGTAGCGCATCAGGTCTTTTTCTTCGTCGTCTGCCCGGCGGGCGTACTGGTAAACGACCCGGCCGTGCTCAGTCAGGACGACGCGTTTCCCGTGCTGTTCAACGAGCCTGGTCTTGAGGTCCGATTCCAGTTTGCGGACGTGCTGGTGCACGCCGGGCTGCGAGAGGGAGAGGGCGGCCGCCGCTCGCGTGTAACTCTCGTGCTCCGCCACGGCGAGAAAGCATGCCAGTGCTCGAGAGTTGAGCTCCAACGCGGGGATCATCGGACGGAATTATGAATCACGCAAAACCATGTACCGCCGGGCGCTTCGGCTCGGCGCTTGTGGTGGCACGTCTCGCTGGAATGATAAGTAGAACTTCTATTAATCATACTTATCATCAGATTGCATGCCATAGAGAACTCCGCGTATGCTCCGGCCCAAGGAGTTCGCCGGCGTATGACATTGCCCCTTGACGGCTTCCGCATCATCGACTGCTCGACGGTCCTCGCCGGGCCGTTGGCCGCGACGCACCTCGGGGATTTCGGCGCCGACGTGATCAAGGTGGAACTGCCCCAGGAGCGCCCGGCCCCCATGCGAGGCATACGGCTACACGAGGAGCGGAACAAACGCTCGATAACGATTGACCTTCGCGTGCCGGCCGGACAGGACCTCCTGGTGAAACTGGCGAGCACGGCTGATGCACTCATCGAGAACTTCCGCCCCGGGACGTTCGAAAAGTGGAACCTCTCGCCGGAGCGGCTCCTCGAGGCGAACCCGAGACTGATCATCCACCGCCTGAGCGCGTTCGGTCAGACTGGGCCGTGGCGCTCGATGGGCGGATACGACCGGCAAGCCCAGGCGATTTCCGGGGCGACGTACGTGACAGGCTTCCCGGATGGCGAACCGGTGCGCAGTGGGTTCGCCACCGCCGACTACATGGCGGGAATCTGGGGAGCGTTCAGCATCATCCTGGCGGCTTACTGGCGTGATGCGCGTGGCGGGACCGGGCAGGTTTCGGACCTGGCGCTCTTCGAGCCGATTCTGCGCGCGTGCGAAGGGGCGATCGCGGAATACAGCATGACTGGCCAGATCCGGGAACGAACCGGCAACTCCAATCCGGGCGTCGTGCCGGCGGCGAACTTCACGACGAAAGACGGCTTCACAGTCGCGATTAACGCGAACAACGACCGTCAGTGGGCACGTCTCGCGACGGTCATCGGCCGCCCGGACCTTGCCGACGCCGCGGAGTACCGAATGCCCGAACGGCTGAAGCATGCGGATGAGATTTATCCAATGGTCGCGGCGTGGGTGGCCGATCGGGATGTCCGAGAGGTCGAGTCGGCGATGGTGGAGGCCGGCGTGCCATGCGCGCCGGTGCTGAACATCCGGCAGGTGTTCGAGCATCCAATGGTCCGTGGGCGTGGCGCGATCACCACGGTGCCGTGGGGAGACCGCGAAATTTCCATGGTTGACGTTCTGCCGAAGCTCTCTCAGACGCCTGGACGCATCCGCAGCGCGGCGCCGCTGCCGGGCGAACATACTGAAGCGGTCCTGAGGGAAGCAGGGCTGAGCATGAGCGAAATCGAAGCGCTTGCAACGAGCGGGGTTACCGCCTCACTCGTTCGAGGTCACTGAATCACCCGGCCAGGGGCCGACGGAGGGGAAATCCGATGGAATCTCGACGGAACGACTGGTGGAACCGAACTCCGAATCGCCGAACTTTCCTGCGCGGCGCATCTGCTGCCGGGTTGGCGGCAGCAACCGTCGGTCTGGTTGGATGCGGGGACGATGACGACGAGCCGGGCGGCGGTTCGCAGACGCCCGGAGCATCGGCATCGCCTTCGGAAACGCCGAAATCCGGCGGCACGCTGCGGGGCGCACAGACCGCTGACCTCAACATGTCCACCGGCTATCCGTTCGTGGGCCTCGCGGAGAACCCGTACATCAACTGGCTGCCGGTTGAAACGGCCATCCGCTACCGCGGAAACCTGGAACCAGAGCTGGTGCTTGCGGACCGCTTCGAGTTCAACACCGACCGTTCCGCGGTGACCATCACCCTGAAGCCGGACCTCACGTTCCACAATGGGGCGCCGGTTACAGCGGATGACCTCGCGTTCGGCATTCGGCTGATCAAAGACCCGAAGTCCTATGGGATTACGGGCAGCTTCCAGACGACGGCGTTCGCGAACGCGATCAAGGAAATCAAGATCGTCAGCAAGACGGAGGCGCAGTTCACGTTCGACAAGCCGCGCGTGAACATGGCTGACTTCTTCGCGCAGCTCAACGTGGTCCACGCGGCCTCGTACGACGACATCAAGACGGGCAAGGCCATCGCCGGTACGGGTCCGTTCATCTTCAAGAAATGGACCCCCGGACAGGTTCTCACGTTCGAAAAGAACCCCAACTGGCACGGCACCTCGAAGTTCGGGGGCCCCTACCTCGACGGTGTCGAAGTCAAGTTCTTCGGCGACCAAGATGCGATGGGGCTCGCCTATGAGGCGGGCGAACTGGACCACGTCCCGGGGCCTCTGGCGGCCACAGCCAAGAAGCACCCGGATCTCGTCTCGCTAACGCCGAAGACAGGCCTCAACTACATGGGCATCAATGTCACGAACCCGGACCTGGTGGACGCGCGCGTGCGGCGGGCCGTGTTCCTCGCGTTGGACCGCGAACGCATCGTGCAGGAGCTGAACGAGGGCTTTGGGGCAGTGACCTCGCAGCCGTGGCCATCATCGTCGCCGGCGTTCGACCCGGCGCTCGAAGGGGCCCACTACGACCCGGCGCAGGCGAAGAAGCTGCTCAGCGAGGCGGGCTTCAAGCAGTCGGCTCCGATCCCGTTTGACCACCGCACCACAACTGCCTACGTCAACCTGGCGTCGCTTATCCAGCAGAACCTCAAAGACGTCGGGATCGAAGTGAAACTCATTCCTTCGGACCCGACAGCGTTCCTGGGCATCCTTCGAGCCCGGCAGTTCAAGGGCTTCTGGACCACGACGCACTCGTTCGCAAATATGGCGCCGCTTACCAACTTCCAGCAGACGTTCCCCTATCAGCAGCCCAACATGAGCTACTACGATCCGCCGGCATACCTGGACATCGTCGCGAAGCTGGAGAACCTGGACCCGCTCAGCCCGGCCGCGAAAGAACAGTACAAGCGGTTCAACGACCTCTGGCTCAACGATCCATTCCTTGTGCCGCTGGCGGGCAGCGAGACGCCGCAACTGGTCTCGAAGAAGGTGCGCGGGTACGGCGAGTATCTCGTCTCGCCGGCGAACCAGCCGGTCTTCAGCAAAGTCTGGTTGGCCTGACCGGAGGTGACGAACCGAAGCGTTCCTGCTTCGCGTAAGGTGGCCGAATGATCGGCTATCTCCTCGGGCGAATCGCCCAGGCACTGCCTGTGCTGCTGCTGGCGAGCATCGCCGTGTTCCTCGTCCTGCGCCTCGTCCCCGGTGA
Organism: uncultured Anaerolineaceae bacterium; assembly: GCA_964557245.1. Taxonomy (GTDB): domain Bacteria; phylum Chloroflexota; class Dehalococcoidia; order Tepidiformales; family Tepidiformaceae; genus Amarobacter. The sequence continues at coordinate 11,466 of CAZKZR010000015.1, forward strand.
TCCAGCTGACGCCATCGCCGGGGAGGACGCCTCGCCGGAGGAAGTCGATGCGATTCGGGAGCAACTCGGGCTGAAGGACCCGCTGCCCGTGCAGTACGGGCGCTGGATCGTCGACCTCGCACAGGGGGACTTAGGCACCTCGGTGCGGACGGGCGTGCCGGTGCGGCGGCTGCTCAGCCTGTCGCTTCCGCCGACCATCGAACTGGCAGTGGCCTCGTATGTGATCGCCGTGGTGGTGGGCATACCACTGGGGACGATCGCGGGCGTCCGGCCGCGGTCCGCATGGGACTGGCTCCTCTCCTTTTACACGATTGGGACGCTTGGGGTGCCGAACTTCCTTCTCGGCGTCCTACTCCTGTGGCTTTTCGCAGTGAAACTCGGGTGGTTTCCGGCCAGCGGGCGCGTGGCGTTCACGGATGATCCCGTGCAATCGATTAAATACCTGGCGCTGCCGGCCTTCGCACTGGGAAGTGGCCTCGCCGCGGTGCTTGCGCGGTACACCCGGACCACGGTCCAGGCTGCGATGGGCCAGGACTACATCCGCACGGCGAGGGCCAAGGGTCTCGGTGGCCGCGACGTGGTGATTCGGCATGCTCTGCGTAACTCCCTGATTCCGGTAGTTACCATCATGGCTCTCCAGGTGGGGCAGATCCTGGCCGGAGCTGTGGTGATCGAACGGGTGTTCACCCGGCCGGGTCTCGGGCGGCTCGTTGTGGATGCGATCCTCAACCGCGACTACCTGATCGTGCAGAGCACGCTGATCATCCTGGTGGTCATCTTCGTCGGCGTGAACCTCGTCGCGGACATTGCGTACGGCGTGCTCGATCCACGGGTGCGGCGGCGATGAGCGAAGTCGTCGCGACGCCGCTGGAGTACCGAAACCGGCGCGAGCGGCTGGTGCGGGAATCCATGTTCTGGGGGAGCCTCGATCGGCTGATCCGTAATCCGCAGGGGCTGATCGGCCTCTGCATCCTGCTCATCCTGGTGCTCTCCGCTGTGTTCGCGCCTCTGATCACCTGGCATGACCCGAACCTCCAGGATGGCGCAGCACGGTTCCTTTCGCCCAGCCGCGAACATCCCTTCGGCACTGACGAACTGCGGCGGGACCTGTATTCCAGGACGGTCTACGGGCTCCGCGTATCTCTGTTGATCAGCATCGTTGCTGTTGCTATCGGATCAACGATCGGAATCGTGATCGGCTTCCTCGCCGGTTATATCGGCGGTTGGACGGATGCGATCGCGATGCGGCTGGTAGACGCGCTGCTGGCGTTCCCGGGTTTGCTCGCGGCGCTGGCGATTGTCACGATCCTCGGCCCTGGGGTCCGCAATGTGGGGATCGCGATAGCGTTCTTCTCGGTGCCCTCATTCGCTCGCCTGTCCCGCGCCCAGATGCTCGGCGAGCGAAATCGAGACTATGTTCTGGCGGCTGAGTCACTGGGAGCCGGATCGCTTCGGGTAGTGTTCGGGCACATCACGCGGAACGCGATTGCACCCCTGCTCACGCAGGTCGCGCTGTTCATGGCGGCTGCGGTGATCCTCTCGGCTTCTCTGAGTTTCCTGGGACTGGGTGAGAAGCCGCCGGAGCCCTCGCTGGGCGGACTGGTGAACAATTCGAAGAGCAATCTCCAGGTGGCCTGGTGGTATGCCGTGTTCCCGGGAGCCACGCTCGCTGCCCTGCTGCTCTCGCTCAATCTCCTTGCTGACGCTGTGAACGAGGCGATCAACCCGTTCGCGCGCCGGCGTGCCTGAACAACTAATCGCGGAGGACCGGTTCCATGCGCTTTCGCCTCACTGACGAGCAAGAGGCCTTTCGTTCGGACGTGCGCGCGTTTCTCGCGGCGACTCTGACGCCGGAATTCTGGCGTCACCAGCGCGAACATCGACTGCCCGGCTGGTCCCCGGAGTTCTCACGCGCCGTAGCTCAGCGAGGGTGGCTGGCTGTTTCCTGGCCGACCGAGTACGGGGGGCTCGGGCTGAGCGCCGTGGAGCAATCGATCTATATGGAGGAGATGGCGTACGCCGGCGCCCCGCAAGAACACCACCGGCGGGCGATCCAGCAGGTCGGGCCCTCGATCATGCTCTTTGGGACAGACGAACAGAAAGCGGATTACCTGCCGAAGATTGCCAGCGCGGAGATCAGCTTCGCGATGGGGCTCTCCGAGCCGAACGCGGGCTCGGACCTGGCCAACGTGGAGACGACTGCGACTCGCGACGGAGACGACTACATCATCAACGGAGTGAAGCGGTACACCAGCGGCGCTCATTACTCTGACTACCTCTGGTGCGTCGCGCGAACTGACCGGGATGCGCCAAAGCACCGGGGCATCTCGATGATCGCGGTGCCGCTTTCGGCCCCAGGCGTCGAAGTGCGGCCGCTACTCGACCTGCACAGTGACCACCACTTCAATTACGTCTATCTCTCCGACGTACGCGTCCCCGTGGCCAACCGGGTGGGCGAAGAGAACCGCGGCTGGTACGTGAACGCGCAGACCATGGATTATGAGCGCTCGGGCGGCGCCCACATCGGTTCATCGCGGCGGCTAGTCGATAACGCTTTGGAGTGGGTTCGCGCGCACCCGACCGTGCCAGTGAAGCCGGCTGACCGGCTCGCGCTCGCGGAGATTGCCACGATGGGCGAAGTCGCCCGCTTGCTGGGATACCGCGTTGCCTGGATGCGTGAACAGGGGCGGTTCCCGAATCACGAGGCATCCATGGTCAAGTTGCTCACCGCGAACATCCGGCAGGCCGTGCCGAATCTCATGCTGCGGATCCAGGGCGCGGCTGGCCTCATTGATGCCGAAAGTGACCCGGCCGAATCGTGGGGGCCGGACTACCTGGATTCCGCCTCCGCGACGGTTGGGCAAGGCACCAGCGAAATCCAGCGCAACGTCATCGCGACCCGTGGTCTTGGGCTTCCGCGGGGGTAGCAGACGACCGGGGAGGCCTCTATGCGAATCTCACCATCCAACTGTAGTGAGACGATCCGCCAGTACGATGCGCAAGGGTGGCACCGCACGGCTTCGGCGGTGGATGTCCAGTCTGCTGGCTGGCTCCAGGGCCGCCTCGAATCGCTGGGGCTCCACGCTTCGATGCTGTCGTTTCCGTTCGACAGGTTGGATTTCTCTCCCGCCAGTGTCGAAGTCGGCGGACGGACGATACCTGCCGTACCGTTGCCGGATTCGGTTTGGCCGTCCCCAGGGAGCGTGATCGAAGGGCTCGCAGGCGAACCTGGCGCCCAGGGTCACATCGCCGTGTTGCACATTGACCAGCACCGGAACGAGAGCGATCTGCAGGAAGCGCGCGCCGGCGGCCATCCGGCCATTGTGGTAGCGGTTGAGGGCGAGGGCGCCACATTGCTCAACGCCTGGGGATACGCGGACCCGTCCGGTCCGCCTGTCTTCCAGGTTCCAATGGACGCGTGGCCCGTGTTGCAGGAGGCGGTAGCGGCTGGATCGGCGCTTCGCGTGGAGGGCGGCGCCACGTCCGTTCGCACACAGGCGCTGAACGTATTTACCCGGGTGCCGGGGCGAAGCAACGGCCGCGCGCCGCTGGCAGTCCTTACGCCGCGGAGTGGCTGGTGGCACTGCGCGGGCGAGCGCGGAGGGGGCATCGCGCTCTTGCTGGAGATCGCGAGGCTTGTAGCGGCGGATCCTCTGGAACGAGACCTGCTCCTCTTCGGCACGACCGCGCATGAGCTCGGATACCTTGGAATTCGCCGGACACTGGAGCAGGACGCCGGGCTCGCGACGAGGCCCGCAGCGTGGCTGCACCTTGGTGCGAACATCGGCGCGACGGGGGCCCGGCTCATTTGCAGAAGCTCCGACGCAACGTTGCTGGACGCAGGCCGCCAGGCCGCGGCGTCGGCTTCAGGGCTTGATTGCCGGTTTGACGCGGCGAGCCCTCCGGCGGGGGAGGCTTCGATCATCGCGGAGTTCGGTGGGCGCTGGTTTTCGATGATCGGAGCCGGCTATCACCGGTTTCACTCGACGAACGACCGATGGCCGGAGAGCCTGGATGAAGCGGCGATTGTGGCCGCGGGCACGCTGGCGCTTGAGTGGCTCCGAATCGCCGATGCGGATTGAGGGGCGGCCAGCCGTGGGGCTTAGCGCGGACTGGCACCGGCGATGCCGGCCGCGATGAGCTGGGCGAGCTCGGCGGCTGCGACGCCGAGTCCAGCCAGGACTTCCTCTGTATGCGCGCCGAGCACCGGTGAGCTTCGCCTGACCCGGGTCGGTGTCAGGTCCATGCGCACCGGCGGAGCGAATGTCTTGTAGGGCCCGAGCAGTTCGTGTTCGAGTTCGATTACGTACTCGTTCGCCAACACCTGGGGATCGTGGAAAACATCCGGCGGGAAGTTAAAGGGCCCACAGGGGACGCCGCCGGCCCGCAGGACGTCTATCCACTCGGCAGTGGTCTTCTGACGGAACAGATCTTCGGCTCCCCGCACGAGCACGGTCAGCGCGTCGTACGCCTGGGGCGTCCCGAGTTCGAACCCCGGTTCGAGGCGTGGATCCACAACGCCGGTCACCGCCCGGAAGCGAGCGTTGGTCGCCTGGCTCAGGCAGCCCACCGAGAGGAAACCATCCGCCGTCCGATAGTGGCGGAAGTAGATGTTGCCGAAGGCGCCGCCCTGGAATGCCTTGTCCCAGAGGGCGCGCTGTTCTTCGAAGTTGGCGCCTCGCGCGGCCGCCTCGGCGCGTTCCACTCGCCAGCGCGCCTCGACATCCGGGTCGGTGGCACCAAACCAGTTCACCAGTGGGGCCGCCTGGGTCAAGGAAGTCGCCAGGAGGGATGTCTCGACGCGCTGGCCTTGCCCGGTCGCCAGGCGGTGGCTGAGCGCGGCCGCGACGGCGAACGCTGAGAGGAATCCGGTGCCGAAGTCCGCGTATGCCGGCCGGACCGTTGCCGGTGCATCGCCGTTCGAACGGGCGGTTACCGCGCCGATGCCCGACATGCCCTGGACGACGACGTCGTAGCCGCCATCACCGCCCATGGGTCCGCGCATGCCGACGGGCACGTGTTCGAGGAAGATCACCTCGGGGTTGAGAGCCCGGACGTCCTCATAGGAGAGCCGGTAGCGAGGCAAATCGGCCGGCTTCATCGA
>CAZKZR010000016.1:0-5626 GCA_964557245.1 uncultured Anaerolineaceae bacterium
TTCGCCTCCACCCCGAACACGGCGATGGTCACGCCACCGAGGGCTGGACCGAGCACTCGCGCCAGGTTCAGCGTCGAAGAGTTGAGTGCAACGGCATTGACCAGGTGCTCGCGGCCGACCAGCTCGCTGAAGAAACTCTGCCGGATGGGCCGCTCAATGGCGTTGGTGCAGCCAAGCACGAAGGCGAGCGCGAAAATGTGCCAGATCGCGATCGTTCCGGTTGCGGTGAGCAGGGCCATCAGCGCCGCCTGGACGGTTGCGACAGACTGCACCATCACCAGGGTCCGCCGCTTCGGCAGCCGGTCCGCGAGGACACCGCCGACCAGCGAGAGCAGGGTAATCGGCAGGAACTGGAGCATGGTGACTACGCCAAGCGCTGCCGGAGAGCCGGTCAATTGGAGCACCAGCCAACCCTGGCCCACGGTCTGCATCCAGGTGCCGATGAGCGACAGCGACTGACCGGCGAAGAAAACGCGGTAGTTGTATTCGCCTAGCGATGAGAACTGCCGAACCAGCGCTCGCTTGAGCACTCCCGGCCCGTTCGCTCCCGGGGCTACCTCACTCCGCATAGTGGCAGGCGACTTCGTGGCCGGATTCGACCAACCGAAGGAGCGGCGCTTCCTCTCGGCAACGCGCCGTAGCAAGGGGGCAGCGCGTGTTGAACCGGCAACCCGAAGGAGGATTTGCGGGGCTGGGCAGGTCGCCTTCGAGGAGCAATACCTCTCGCTGGGCCTCGAGTTTCGGGTCCGGTACCGGCACGGCCGCGAGCAGAGCACGCGTATAGGGGTGCGCCGGGCCCTTGAAAATCGCGTCGGACGGACCCATCTCGACGATCTGACCGAGGTACATGACAGCCACCTGGTGGGAGATGTACCGGACCGTCGAGAGGTCGTGCGAGATGAAGATGTAGCTCAGCGCGAACTCCTGCTGGAGGTCCCTCAACAGGTTCACCACCTGGGCCCGCACGGATACGTCGAGCGCGGAGGTGGGTTCGTCAGCGACGATGAGTTCTGGCGAAAGAGCGAGTGCGCGGGCTATCCCGACCCTCTGCCGCTGGCCGCCGCTCAGCTGGTGCGGGTAGCGCGTTGCCATCTCGGACGGCATGCCGACCAGCGAAAGCAGTTCGATCACGCGCGCCTGGCGCTCCGCGCGAGACCCTTCGCCACGGGTATCGAGGGGTTCGGAGATGCAATCGCCCACCCGCATCTTCCCGTCGAGCGAAGACGTCGCGTCCTGGAAGACCATCTGCACCCGGCGGCGGTACCGTTCGAAGTCGGCCTTGCCGAGATGCGTGACATCCTGCCCGTCGAGGCGGATGGCGCCGCCTGTCGGCTCTTCGAGATGGACGATCATGCGGCCGGTGGTGGTCTTCCCGCAGCCGCTCTCACCGACGATCCCGAGCGTCTCGCCCTTTCGGACGGAGAAGCTGATCCCGTCGACGGCGCGAACCGTCCGGCCAGGGCCGCGGAAGAGTCCGCCGGGCTTTGCGAAATGCTTCGAGAGGTTCTCGACCTCGAGGACGACGGGGCCGGGCCCCGAAACGGCGGGTTGCTCCAGGGTCTCAGCCAGCACGGGTCGTCTCCTTGTCAATCACGAGGTCGCGCAGGTCCGAGACCCAGCAGGCCGCTTCGTGGCCGGTTCCCCGGCGCTCCAGCAGGGGTCTGATGTGTCCGCAGAGCGAGTTCGCAGCCTGGCAGCGAGGGGCGAAGGCGCAGCCGAGGCCCATTCCGACGAGGTCCGGTGGCGTGCCGTCAATCTGCCAGAGCCGATCCGGCTTTTCGCCGTCGATGGCAGGGATCGAAGCCAGCAGGCCCTTGGTATAGGGGTGCTGCGGGTTCGCGAAGATCTCGTTGACGGTCCCCTGCTCCACGATTCGGCCGCCATACATGACCGCCACCCGGTGGGCGAACCGCGCCACCAGGCCCATATCGTGGGTGACGAAAATGACGGCGGAGTGGTTGCGTTCAGAGATGGACTTCAGCAGTGCCACGATCTGGGCCTGGATGGTCACGTCGAGCGCGGTCGTCGGTTCGTCGGCGATCAATAACCGCGGTTCGCAGCCCAGCGCCATTGCAATCAGGACGCGCTGGCGCATCCCGCCACTGAGCTCGTGCGGGTAGAGCTCGATGGTCTTCTCCGCATCCGGGATGCCCGTTTGCTGGAGCATTTCAATCGCCCGGGCGCGCGCGGCCGCGGGTCCGATGCCCAGGTGGCGCCGCATGGGCGCGGTAATCTGCTCCGCGATGCGCATCACGGGGTTGAGCGAGGTCATCGGGTCCTGGAAGACCATTGTGACCGTGCCCCCGCGCACATCACGTAGCGCCTTGCCTTTCAGGGCGAGCAGGTCACGTCCGTCCAGCGCGGCCGTCCCCCGCACAATCCGGCCCGGGTAGGCGATCAGCTGGAGCAGCGACATGGTCATCACGCTCTTGCCCGAGCCGCTTTCGCCGACGATCGCGAGGCGCTCGCCGGGCTGAAGGTCGAAAGATACATCGCTTACGGCCTGGACCGTCCCGCGGCGGGTGTGGAACTCAACGGTGAGGTCGCGTACCGCCAGGAGCGGTTCCGCGTGGCCGCTGAAAAGATTGACTGGCGCGGGCTGGGTCGATGGCTTGTTGCGGTTCAGCATCAACGTCATGTCTATACCCTCAGGCGCGGATCGAGGTGTTCGCGGATGCCATCCGAGAACAGGTGCAGGCTGATGGAAACCACGGCGATGGCCAGCCCCGGGATGGTCGAAATCCACCATGCGTTTTGCAGGTAGGGCCGGCCTTCGCTGATGAGGTTGCCGAGCGAAGGCTGCGGCGGTGTGATGCCAAGGCCGAGAAAGCTAAGCGCCGCCTCCGCGAGAATGGCGTTCGAGGCGTACATGCTGGCGACCACCACCATGGGGGCGATGGTGTTCGGGAGGACGTGGCGGCGAAGCATCCAGAACGTCGAAGCATTCGACATGCGCGCCGCGTCCATATACGTACGCGAACGCAGCCCCATGGTGAGAGCCCGCTGCAGCCGGATGGCGCGCGGCGTATCAGCCACCGCTATCGCCGTGATGACCTGGGGGATGCCCGGGCCGAAGACCGAGACAACGCCGATCACCAGCAACAGCGAAGGAAAAGCCAGCAGCACATCGACAACGGCGGATACGACCGTATCGACGGCTTTGCCCATGAAGCCGGCCACGGTGCCGATTACAAGTCCGTTCGCCAGCGCGATGCCGGCGGCGCAAAAGCCGACGATCAACGACACGCGCAACCCGGCAAGGGTGCGGCTGAAGATCTCCCGCCCGAGTTTGTCGGTCCCGAACGGATGCTCCAACGACGGCGAGGAGAACGAGTTGATGACGTTCGGTTTCAACGGATCCGCGATCGGCAGATACGGCGCGGCGAACGCGAGGATCACTATCGGGGCGAGAATGATGAAGCCAGCCAGGTTGCTGCGGTTGCCGAAGAAGCTGCCCAGCCGCGGACGAGGGAACGCTGGGAACGAGAGTCCTTTCGGCGCCGGTATCGGGCCGGTTCTTCCAGGCGAATACTGCATGAGTCTGTCCTCCGAGCGCGATGCGTTCAGGTGAGCCGCACGCGCGGGTCGATGCGGGTGTAGAGAAGGTCGGTGGCGATATTCACGCCGATGAACATGAAGGCGTAGAGAAGAATCGCCCCCTGGACCACGGGGTAATCCCGGCTGTTGATGCCGTGGACCAACTCCGTACCCAGTCCCGGGAGACTGAAGATGTTCTCAAGGATCACCGTCCCGCCCAGCAGCCGCCCGAAGCCGAGACCCGTGACCGTGACGATCGGGAGGGCGGCATTCTTCAAGGCGTAGCGGAACAGCAGGGTCCGTTCCGGTGTGCCCAGGGCCCGGGCGGTGCGGATGTAGTCCTCCTGGAGCGCTTCCAGCACCGCTGTCCGGGTCACGCGGGCCACCGAAGCGACCTGCGCGATGCCCAGCACCATGACTGGCAGCGCCATCCGCTGGACTACGGCCGCCGGATCGCCCCATTCCAGCTTTCCACTCACCGGGAACCAGCCGAGCTTCAGGGAAAAGAGCAGGATGAACACCAGGGCCAGCCAGAAGGCCGGCATGGTGTCGATCGCCATGGCGAACATCGTGAGCGATTGGTCCGCGGCCTTTTTTCCACGCCAGCGCGCGTAGGCCGCAACGGCTCCCAGCGGTACAGCGATGACGGTGCTGAGCATGACACTCGCGAAGGCCATCGTGACCGTGATCGGCAGTGCTCCAGACAAGATCGACGAGACGGGCAGTCCGGTGACCAGTGACTTGCCGAAATCGAACCGCACTACGCCGCCGAGGTAGGTCAGGTACTGGCTGAGCATCGGCTCATCCAGGTTCAGCTTTTCGCGGACCGCCTGGACGGCTTCAGCCCCGGCGTTGTCGCCGGCGATGAACGTCGCGGCATCGCCCGGGAGCATCCGCACCATGAGGAAGACGAGCGTGACGAGTCCGAGCACCGTCGGGAAAAGCGTTCCCAGGCGGCGCGCCGCGTAACTGTTCATGCATGCTCCTCAAGCTTCACCGGGTAGTAGTCCACGCTCGCGAGCTTGTTGATAACCACGCCCTTCACCCATGGATAGCCGGCCCAGAAGACGTTGCTGGTCGCCAGAGGGATGTACGGCAGGTCCGTCATCGCTATCTTCTGGACTTCCGCGTAGAGAGACTTCCGCTTCTCGGCGTTCGTCTCCGCGCGAGCCGCTTCCAGCTTCGAGGTGAGTTCTGGGTTGTTGTACTTGGCGCCGTTCAGGCCCTTGGGGACGATGTTGTCCGGGTGGAGGTAGCCGAAGAGGAGGGTGTCCGGATTCACGGCCGGGTACAACCTGGAGGTCAGCTCGTACTCGCCGTTGTTGCGGCGCTTGTTCCAGACAGCCGTATCCATCAGTTCAAACTTGATGTCGATCCCCACTTCGGCGAGCTGGGCCTGCCGCAGTTGGGTCGCTTCGTCGGCCCCAGTCGTGTTCGTGAGGATCCAGGAAGCCGAGAAGCCCTTTTCGTAGCCGGCCTCTTTGAGGAGCGCCTTCGCTTTCGCCGGGTCGTACTTGTAAATGGGCGTTTCGGTGGTGAACACCGGCATAAAGGGCGGCAGGATGTTCGTGGCGGCCGCCTGGGTGAAGGGATTGAGCTTCTTCGTGATCGACTCGTTGTCGATTGCGTAGGCCATCGCCTGGCGTACGCGCGCATCGCTGAACGGCTTGAAGTCCGGGTTCGGGATCATCAGGTTGTTCGCGTAGGCTTCGGACTTGTGCAGGACCACGGACGAGTCTTTCGAAAGCCGGGCGAGGATTTCGTTTGAGCTGAAGCTCATCGCAAGGTCGACTTCTTTGTTCTTCAGCGCCGTCTCAGCAGCGGACGGGTCCTTGATCAGGACGAGCTTGATCTTGCGAAGCGTCGGCTTGCCCTTGTAGTAGCCGTCGTGTGCTTCGAGGACCATTTCGCTGTTCGGGGTCCAGCTGGTCATCTGGAACGGCCCCGTACCGATCGGGTTGCGCAGGTACTGGTCGCCGAACTTCTCGACGGCCTCCTTCTTCACGATCTGCCCCTGGTGGTTGTTGCCCACCTGGTAGAGGAAGTTCGCGTCGGGCGCCTTGAGCGAAATCACCACGGTGTCGGGGCT